>CAILXB010000329.1 GCA_903838025.1 uncultured Chlorobiaceae bacterium | reverse complement strand
TTTTACGACAACCCATCAGGATTTTTTCTTGAACAGCGCCTCGGCATCCGGCTTGAAGGGAGTGCGGAGCCGCTTGAAGATCGGGAGCCCTTTGCGGTTGAGGGGCTTGAGCTGTACAGTCTGAAGCAGGAGCTGCTTGAGGTGGTGCTTGGGGGAGGGGAGAGCCGCGATCTGCTCCCGCTCTTCCGGAGCAGGGGGATGCTCCCTCCAGCGCGTCATGGTGAGCAGCTTTTCAGCAAAATCCTTGGTGAGGTGGAGGAGTTTGCCGCCACGGTGCAGGAGAGCATCGGTGGCAGTGTGTCGCTTGAGCCGCTTGAGGTTGATCTGCAACTGGGCGCCTTTCGCCTCACCGGACGGCTTGAGCGCCTCTGGCCGCACTCCTTGCTGCACTACCGCTACGCCCGGCTGAAGATGAAAGACCTCATGAGGAGCTGGATTGAGCATCTCGTGCTCAACTCAATGGACCATCCGGGCCACCCCTGCCGAACTACGCTTGTGATGGACGACGACACCAGAACCTTTGAGCCGGTAGAGGGTGCTTCCTCTATCCTTGAGAGGCTCCTCACTCACTACTGGCAAGGCATGTCAATGCCCCTGCGCTTTTTCCCCCGTTCCTCCTATGCTTACGCGACAAAGGGGCTTGAGGCCGCCCGCAAGGAGTGGCGTGACGACACCTTCAATAACCGTCCAGGCGAAGGCTCCGACCCGGCCATTCAGCGCTGCTTTGGTGCCACAGAGCCTTTTGATGAGGAGTTCTGTTCCCTGGCGGTTGAGTTGCTTGGGCCGATGATAGAGGCGGTGTCATGACGTTCTCTCCAACGGGAGTGAAAGTGTAAAAACCGTTCCTCCATCCGTCTTGCACTCTGCTGAAATGCTGCCTTGATGTTTGTTGACCATAATGTCGTAGCTGATGCTTAACCCAAGCCCCGTTCCTTGGCCAACATCCTTTGTTGTAAAGAAGGGTTCAAAAATCCGGCTCCTTACCTCTTCACTCATTCCCGGCCCGTCATCACTCACGGAGCAGAAGAGAGCTTCATCGGTTCTCCATGTTTTGATTGCTATGTGACCCAATGAGTTCCTGTTTTGTGATTTGATGGCCTGGGCGCTGTTGAAGATCAGGTTCAGGAGAACCTGACCGATCATTGGCAAATTACAGAGTACCGGTGGCAACTCTTCAAGGTGCAAGTCAATAGTGGCCACATCGCGGTAGACGCTTTTGGCTATGAGGAGCGACTCATTGACCGCCTTGTTGATATCAGAGGGGATTAACCCGCCTTTTTCGTTTTTAAAGGTGTAGTTTCGCATACTTCGGGTAATGGCCTTGATGCGCTCTACCCCATGCTGTGTCATTTCAAGCGTTTTGGGAATGCTTTCGAGCAGATACTCAATATCGAGTTCCTTTTCTTTTTTACGGAGTCGCCCAACCTCCTCAACATCAGCATTTGCTGCAATGTATTTGTCAAGTATCGCCCGGTATTCATCCACCATTTCCCGCAGATCATTGAAATCACTCAACTGGTTCTGTTCATTGATGGTGATGAAATTGAGCGGGTTGTTGATTTCATGGGCAATCCCTGCCGCAAGCTGCCCGATCATCTCCATTTTTGAAGCTTGCTGAAGCTGGGCAACAAGTTTTTTGTTTTCCTGTTCAGCATTCTTTTTGGCAACAATATCCCAAACGTGATTGGTTATGATCTCCAACCACTCAATATCTTTGTCAACATACTCACTTTTTTTGTTGCCGACCCCAATAATTGCCACTATTTTGCCATCACGGTTAACAGGAATAACCAGTTCCCGCTTGATTTCAAGATGACTTTTCAGCATTCCCTTACAATGCTCAAGTTCCGAATAATCATTATGGATAACCGGCTTTTGAAACCGTACGGCGTCCCCCCATACGCAAGTCTTCTCCTGCGGGTAGTGCTGATCATCTTCCTCAGCCTTGCATATATGCGCAAGGGTCTTGGGTGAGACTGCCTGGAGGAGCATGGTATGTTGATCTTCAGCAACGAAAAAGAAAAATCCGATTAAACTTTCCGTTATCTTTTCAGCCTCATCAAGGGTTGCGGTTAACAACTCCTCTATAGAGTGACTGTCAGCCATCTGGAGGATTCCCAGCCTGAATGCGTTCACCTGTTCATACTGCTTTTGCTCCGTGACATCATAGATGATGGCAGAAATAAGGTCACGATCCTTTATCCTGATCTTCTTGGCGAAGAGCTCAACATGACGGACGGAGCCATCAGCCCTTCTATGGAAGAACAACACCTGCTTTTGTTTCAGGGCCCCCCATTTTTCCATCTCTCTTTGAATAGCTTCCGGAGAGAGGGTGTTAATCTGGCGAATATTCATCCGGCGCAGTTCGTCAATTGACCACCCATAAAAATTGGCAGCCGCCTTATTTGCATCAACAATATCGCCCGCAGCATCATAGATGAACATGATGGAGGAGTGTTCTTCAAACAGGGAGCGGAAGCGCTCCTCGCTCTGTCGTAATGCCTCTTCAGCCAGCTTTCTTGGGCTTATATCTTTAATGATAGAAACCAAATAGCCTTTTTCCGGGCAGAAGACGTTGCTGTCGAACCATTTGCCCAAAACATCAATGTAATACTCGAAGTGATCGGTGATTCCGGTTTCTGCAACCTTGAGAAGCCTTCCAAAGAACTCGGGGTGCGACTCGGCAATTCCAGGAAAAATCTCCGTAAGCGTGCGTCCAGTTGCATCTTTTATGCCCGTGAGTTTCTCCCACGACACATTGACCTCCTCGTGTATCAGATCAACTGGTCGTCCCTGCTCATAAAGAACACGGCAATAGACATAACCGCTTGGAATAGAGTTCAGGATAGTCCGGTAGCGATGATTCAGTAGATCCTCTCTACCCTGATCTGGAATGTGGCCCGACTGGCAGGCATCAGAGTGATGAATGATGTTGTCTGTTGGCATGGGTGCAGAGAGTTGAATGTAATTTTAACTCTGAAGTATAACCCGCTTTTTTGTCAAATGCGCATTTTTTTGTAACGCCGCCTCGCACGCCTCATACTCGCCCAGATGGAGGCGCATCAGGCTCTTCCAGAGTTTGCCGTGGTGGGCACGGAGAAGTTTGAACTGAACTTGGTCGGTTTTGTGTTCTTCCTTGTTTTGGCGCCACAGAGCTTTTTGATGAAATGTTTTGTTCGTTGGTGGTTGAGTAGCTCTGGCTGATAATAGAGGTTATAGGAGAGCTGGCGCAAACTGTTTGATGACCTGTAATTGTTTGTTATACTGCAACAGATGGTGATTCTCGAAAAGCGTCTCTGGTACAATCAGTCAATAACCGCATTGGGAGTACGATGGAAATACAAGAAAACGAATTGTTCCACAATGGCGCAACCTGGTTGCGGGCGGACTGTCATTTGCATACAAAAGCTGACAAGGAGTTTTTTGGTGGAACCCTGACTGGAAAAACAGTTTTTTTCTCTCCTGAACTCAACACCTTAATAGGCATTCGTGGTAGTGGCAAGTCTTCGATTCTCGAAGTATTGCGTTATGTCCTGGATATTCCTTTCGGTGACAAGGCTGGTGATCAAAAATACAAGCAAGAGTTGGTGGGTTTTACGATGGGCAGCGGAGGAAAGGTGGTTCTTCATGCCGTTGATCGTTATGGCCAGTCATATCAAATTCGCCGTGTATGGAAGGAAAATAATTGGCAGACACCTGGTAGACTCTATCAGGTGTCTGCGGCTTGTGAATTATGAAAATTATGAATGGGTTGCTTGTCGCAGCACCTGCTCAGCCCATCGATTAAGACTTTGTCCGTTATGCGCGGCTGCTTTGAGCGCTGCAGCATGAACCACAGGATTAACGCGCAACATGAGACGTCCGGAGGCAGGCTTTTCGGGTGCCTGACCTAATTTCTTACAGGCTGATACGTAATCATCCACCGCTTCATGGAATGCCTTGGTAAACTCCGCCACTGAATCGCCATGAAAGCTTATCAGGTCGTCTATGCCAAGCACGCGTCCGACCAGAATATTATCATCAGGATCAAATTCAAGGCTGGCCATATAACCAGAATAGGTCATCGTGTTTTTTTTCATGGGATAATCTCCAGTTTTGTCAAGAACTCACGTGCCACCTTGACGCGGTATTTAAGCGCCTCGCGTTGCGGATGCGGCCTATGAAAATAGGCTCGGCGGCCATTTTTCTCAAAAGTCACCGACGCGCCACTCCCTTCCACAACATTGCAACCAACAGCGACCAGTAGCGCTTCGATATGAGACCACGGCAGATTACCACCTATCGGATCCGAGAATATCTTATCGAGAGTTTTGCGATGTTTATTATTCACAACAGCAATGAAAGCAATTTACAACAAATGTGCAAGCACTTCATATCTCATTGGTTGGCCTGACCTGCTTGTGCGATCCTTGCTACAAGTACTTGCTTGTCATACGCAGTCGAGATATGTCACTCAACGTCTATGCAGAATTTGATGCAAGAAGAAAAGCTTGTGATGCTGGCTTGGCAGACAAACAAGATATTGTGAAGATAGAAGATAAAATAAAGAAACGGCTGTTGGAGTAGTATTATTTGCCATCGGCGTTCAGTACTTTGTTTTTATGTGCATCATGCTCATTCAATCTTTGAAAACGTTGTATCCGGGGTATCACCGTGTTTGACAGGGATTGCTGAACGTTATAAAAGGTAAGTTTTGTAAAATACTGAAATTCTTGGTAACAACAGCATCCCGGAACTCCACTGTACAACATTCCTGGAAGCAGGATTCATCAAATAAATGCCACCATGCACCAACTGAACCACACCACTGTCGCACTCTCCGGCATCAACCTCATTGAGGCGAGTGCCGGGACGGGGAAGACTTACGCCATTGCTTCGCTTTACCTGCGGTTGCTGGTGGAGACGGAGTTGTTGCCGGAACAGATTCTTGTGGTGACCTATACTGAGGCGGCGACGCAGGAGCTTCGTTCGAGAATCCGTAACCGTATCCGTGAGGCGCTTGAGGTGATGGAGGGGAGCGAGACCAACGACGCCTTCCTTGAGGGGCTCTATGAAAAGGCTACCCTGACCGGATTGAAGAGTGTACGGGATCTGCTCGAACGGGCGCTCGGCGCTTTTGATACGGCTTCCATTTTTACCATTCATGGTTTCTGCCTGCGGGCGTTACAGGATAATGCCTTTGAGAGTGGCTCTCTCTACGATACCGAGCTGGTGACCGATCAGACTGCGCTGCTTC
>CAILXB010000328.1 GCA_903838025.1 uncultured Chlorobiaceae bacterium | reverse complement strand
GTACTTATTATCACCCGAGCCGCTGATCACAAGCTGAATATCAAGAGATGCAAGCTGCTCAAGGCTCTGCTGCAACAGCCCGGCTCCCTGAAACTCGTCAAAGTTGATGATCACCCCCACGACAGGCACACCTTCGGTGTACGGAAGGCCAGCCTCTTCAAGCAGTGCTTTTTTGTTGTCAAGCTTGCCATCCATGTGCTCATTGCTGTACCGTTTCTTGATGAGCTTGTCGGTCGATGGGTTCCACTGCCGGGTATCGATACCATTCACAATACCATAAAACTTTGCCTGCTGCTCCTCAAGAACCCGGCCAAGCCCGTAGGTCTTCAGACCATCATGCACAATCTCCTCGGCATAGAGTTTTGAAGTCGTCGTCAAAAGATCGGCATGTTCAACACCGGTATAAAGCAAATTAACCTCATCGTCATTGCGATGCAGAGCGGAGCAAACCTCTTCTGGAAGCAGCTTCTGGAATGCCTTGAGAGGAAGAATTCCCTGACGATAAATATTATGAACGGTAAAAACCGTTTTGACATTTTTGAAAAACTCATGAGAGGCATAGACCGTTTTCAAAAGAAGGGGAATAAGGCCCGCATGCCAGTCGTGGCAATGGATAATATCAGGTTTCCAGCCAAGCCGTTGCAGGGTCTCGAGCACACCAACATTGAAAAAAACAACCTTCTCGGCGCTCCCTTTCAAATCACTTCCATTGTCTCTATCGGTAAAAAGACCGTTACGCTTAAAATATTTTTCGTTATAAAGGAAATAGGTCTGAATCTTGCTTGAAGGCAACGCCGTAACCTTGACATGTAGTAAATCAATTTTCTCCTTGAGATCAACTTCAATGTCGGAAAGACGCAGAACGTCATGCAACCGGAATTTACGGTCATTGATCGTACCATACTTCGGCATCATGATGCGTGCCTCAAATCCTTCCTCCTCAATAGCTTGGGGGAATGATGCCATAAAATCAGCAAGAGGGCTGATCCTTACAAAAGGAGAGACTTCACCGGAGACATAAAGAACTTTAAAATTTCGTCTGGACATCTATATGACACTCAATCTATAATTTTTCATGAAAAGCTTTCATAGAACTACATTAGTTTCTAATTTACGAATTTTCACAGTCACATACAATCAAGCCTCACTCACCAAGGAATCAAAGGATGTTCATGCAGACGGCCTCCCGCATCACAAATTTCTTCCTTATTGCCCTCCTTTGGCTTGCCAGCGGTTGCGCTTCCGATCGACCACCTTCGGGAGGCCCTGTTGATGCAACTCCGTTGCAGGTGCTCTTTTCTGATCCCGCGCCATCGGCCATTCATGTTTCGACAGAGAGAATTCAGTTGACGTTCAACCATGACATTTCCGTACGGCAACTGCTCAATACCATCACCATTTCGCCATCCATCGGTGACTACGATATTGCCGTTTCCGGAAGAAAAATGGAAATAAAAGGGTTCAAACCCCTTGAACAGGAGAGAACCTACATTCTCACCCTCGACCAAAAGCTCATGGACAATAATGGCCGCACCTTTGCCGTCCCCTATACCATGGCATTTTCAACCGGAGCGATTCTGGATAACGAAGCAATCAGTGGAACGGTGATCGATAAAGAGTGTGCCCCAGCCAAAAATGCGCTGGTCGTTGCTTATGCCGAACGCCCTGAAAACTCTGGTACCGGAAACCTGCTGCTGAGAGAGCCCGATTATTGGGTTCAGGCGGACGGCGCAGGAGCCTTCTCGTTGCAACATCTGGCTAAAGGATTGTACCGGATTGTTGCTTTCCACGACCAAAACGGTAACCGGCGCATCGACGCAGCAACCGAGGAGATTGGCCTTTGCAGTAGAGCTATTGTTTCCACAGGCTCTTCCGATCTTCTTTTCAGACTTTCCAAAACGAGCCACAAGAGCGAGAACCCTCCCTTTAGTCAAACGGGCAAGGTGACTGCTCCTGCTGAAACCGGCACCATCTCGGGAAGCTGTTTTACCTCCGGACAGTACGTTGTTGTTGAAGCGTCAAGTTTGACAGCATCGTACCGCACAACGGCATCGCGCGAACGAAACGGCAGCTTGCACTACTCCTTCCCGGCACTCCCTCCCGGGATCTATACCATCACCGCATTTACACCCTCCGACGGCAAAAAGCCCGATGCGGAAAGGCAATGGAATTCAGGTTCTATTGAGCCATTTCAACCCGCAGAACCCTTCGGATTTTATCCGGAAAAGGTAACCGTACGTCCGCAATGGACAACAGAGCATATCGACATTCGAATCACCGCGCTTAAGTAATAAAACCAATTTTTTCCACGATGAACACATCTTCCAGAATAGGCCCTAACTCCATTATCCAGACCGTTGCCGCCCTTGAGGCTCTCTACGGTAAAACAAAATCTGAAGCGCTGCTTCGCAAAATAGGTCAGGGGTACCTTATTGGAAACCTGCCAAAAGAGATGGTAGAAGAGGCAAAATTTCATTCACTTGTCGTTGCACTGCAAAAAGAGATCGGAGAGACTTCCTCCATCCTCAAAGAGGCTGGAGAACGAACCGCCCGTTATCTACTGAAAGTGCGTATCCCCGTCATCTTTCAGAAATTTCTGAAACTTTTGCCACACCGCCTTGCATTCCGCCTCTTCCTCTACGCCATCAGCAAAAACGCATGGACCTTTGCCGGAAGCGGTGAATTCACCTACTCCATGAACCAACCGCCTGAAATAGCCGTCAAGGTAACCTTCCCGAGCCATCCCGTCGTCGGAAACTTCTACCTTGGCACCTTCACCACCCTCCTGCAAGAGTTGGTTAACCCGGCCACAAAAATCAAACCCGACATCAACAAGGTGGACGGGGGTATACGATGCCATTATCAGTGTGAAATTTGAAAAAAATGCTCCAGCAAAAAAGGCAGCCCGAAAGCTGCCTTTTTTTGTGTCGATGTAAGAACCAGAGCTACTGCCAGCCGTTGACCATTTTGAAGATTTCCCTGTCGCCGATCGGTACGGGTACTGAGGCAATGGGACTGTCCTGAATAAGGTAATCGGCAATTTCATTGTAGGGTACAAGGCACTCCGCTTTATCGGGTGTATCGTCCATGGCATACATGGTTTTTCCAGCAAACCGGCTCTTGCGAATCAGTTCGTGGTAGGGTACTTTGGCGAGCAGTCTGGTTCCAACTTTTTCGGCAAACTGGTCGAGCATATTGGTGCCTCCGCCCGTGGTGTAGTCAACACGGTTGGCAACAATACCTGCCAGCTTCACCTTGTAGCGGACGCTTTTCTGCTGAATCGCCATACAAAGGCGGTTGGCCGCAAAAATACTGTCGAAATCGTTGGTGGCGATAATGATAGCGTAGTCGGCATAGTTCAGTGGGGCACTGAAGCCTCCACAAACAACGTCACCGAGCACATCAAAAAGGATAACATCATATTTTTCGTAAAGACCAAGCTCCTGGAGCAGGGTAACCGATTCACCAACAACATAACCGCCGCAGCCACTTCCAGCAGGAGGGCCACCAGCTTCGAGGCAATCGATACCGGCAAAACCTGTTTCGATAATATCCTCTGCGCTCAGCTCCTCATGGTGAAAATCAACCTCTTCAAGAGCTTCGATAACGGTTTTTTGCAGTTTTCCTGTAATGGGGAATGTGCTGTCATGCTTGGGATCACAACCGATCTGGAGTACCTTGGCACCTTTCAGGGCAAGTGCCGCTGAGATGTTGGCGCTGGTGGTGCTCTTTCCTATGCCGCCCTTGCCATATACCGCTAAGACTAAACTCATAATGATAACAGAGAATTTGATTGATGGAAAAATCTTACCCGCCAAGCGACTCTTTTGCCTGCCGGAACACCTCTACAGAGACCATGGAGTCACCGTTACCACGGGCAAAGGTTTCGGTGTTCTTCCGCACCTTTTTACGGACAAAGAAAGGCACCTTCTTGAGCATGGTTTCAGCCTCATCGCTCCACTTCATCTCACCCTCCTCTGCAATCGGCACGACATCGGCTGCGACCTCCGGTGAAAGATGACCATTTCCGTCGGATGGCTGTGGCTCTTCAGGGGATGAGGATGCTTCGCTCTCCTCATATTCAAGACCGGCGTCACCGAAAAAGTCGATAAGATGCTTTTCAAGACCGAGTTTGCAGGAAAGATAAACCCTGTCGGCAATAACATCGGCACCATCAAAACCAAAGAAGGGGTAGTAGCCAAGCAGATGGTTTTCAATATGGGTCGGTGGACAGACCACCATGCAGGGAACATCGAGCTTGCGGCAACTGTGCCTCTCCATCTGGGTGCCACATACCAGGTCGGGCATCTGATCGTCGATGATTTGTGCAACATCCTGGAACTTGTCGGTGACGATGAGTGCACCGGGAAGGTAGCCCTCAAGCTCCTTGCGTACCCAATCGGCATGACGCTCCAGATAGGTACCGGCACCGATAATCTGCATACCAAGTTCGTCGTGCAAAAACTTTACGAGAGCAACAGTGTGGGTTGCGTCTCCAAAAACAAAGGCGCGTTTGTTGCTGAAACTCTCCATGTCGGCTGTCCGGGCAAACCAGGGCACACCGCTTGGAGCACTCTGGCCATCAAGCGAGAATTCGTGCATCTTCGGCATGATAATCGGAGGAACTCCCCGTTCAGCACCTGCCGTATTAAGCTTCTCAATCAAAGAGCGGAGCCATGCAAGCGTGGGCTCAACCCCGATCGGGGCTTCGTAGAGAGCTGGCATGTCGAAAGTTTCGGCAAGGTATTCCGCCGCTGTAGTCCCGATTTCGCGATAAGGGGCGATATTGAGCCAGGCGGCAGGAAGTTTCCGCAAATCATCGATGCTGGCTCCCCATGGGGCAACAACATTGACAGCAATGCCAAGCGTCTGCAACATGCGCCGAAGGCTTGTCAGGTTGGCTCGCAAATGAAAACCGAGTGAGGTAAAGCCGATCAGGTTCACTGAAGGCTGCCTGGTTTTTTCCTGGGCAACGGCATAGCGTTTGACCAGTTCGGTCAAGAGGCCATCAGCAGCCTCATTTTCCGATACCCTGAAGGGGTTGAGCGCATAGACCAGAATTTTTTCCTGCGGCAAGCCTGAATGGGCTGCCAATTGGTGGAGATCTTCCTGAAGAAGAGCCGTGCTGCAACTCGGCGCAATGACGATAAGTTCAGGATTGTAGTGATGATCGACCTGCTGAAGTGTTGCGGGAAGTCTCGATACTCCCTGGGCAAGGTCTCTTCCGCGAACCACACTGATCGACAAGCCGGGAAATTGCGGGGTGCGTTCGAGCATGGTATAGGTTGCCGTGATGTAATCATCTCCCTGGGGAGCATGATAGACGGTGTGAACCCCTTTCATACTGTTCGTGACGCGACTGATACCGTGGAGGGCGGTGCCCTCGTAGAGCCAGAAAGCTAAGCGCATACTCTTGTGTCGTTTTTATTGCATTTTCAGGTCGGTGAATTATTCAGCGCTCGGCATGACTCCTTCAAGCCAGACCTCCCGGTCGAACGCTGGCAACTTGCTGCGGCGCTGGAGCGGTGAAACGAACATATTGGCCAAAGTAACAACTCCCGACCAACTGTGAATGGACATCAGCATGAATTCCATACTCCACTTCACAACAAAACCATTGCCAACAAAAGGGTTGGCCGTCATCAGCGAAGTAATGATCAGGTCAGGCTGGATACGGCGAACATCCTCCAGTTGACGATGAAAATTTGGCTGCTCAACAACGCGAACACCATCAAGAGCCTCAAGTTCTCGCGCATGAAATTTCTTGTTGATATAAGCACTGCTGCATTCGACCACATCGGCCCCGGCACTATGGAGAAAGCGTGCAAGCGGCAACTCCATCATGGTATCGGCGGTCAAAAAGACCTTTTTGCCTTTAAGAAGCTCGGTCTGGTTACGAATCTTCTCCCATGCAGCTTTTTCGCGGTCACGAAGATCGACCGTGATCCCGAACTCACGGGCAAGATCCTCCCAAAAGGCTCGGGTACCATCGGGGCCGAAAGGAAAGAGTGAATGAAGAACGCTGGCACCACGTTCACGGGCAAGCTTGACGGCTACCCGTGAAAGATAGGGTTGAATCGGCGCAAGAACAGTATCGGGGCCAATGGCTGGCATTTTGTCGAAACGGGATTCAGGAAGAAAACCACCGACTGAAATCCCGAGCGCTTCGGCCTCGGCCCGGAGGTCGTCAGCCGTTACATCGTTGACCGAACCGAGAAAAACCACGCTTTTCTGGCCTGCTGGTGCTACGGGGCAGAAAGGAACAAGAGCGGAGAGCACCGAGTCCTCTGCCTGGGTAAAATTATAGACCAGACCGCTTGCAGGAACAAAGAGTACCGGCACATCGTCAGTGCTGAGGGTATGGGCAAGCCCCTTGAAATCAACCTTCATCACCTCGGGAGTACACGAAGAAAGAAGAAAAATCACCGACGGATTATGGTCAGCCTTGATTTCACGAATAATTTCCTCAAGGGTTGGCTCATTTTTGGAAAGATCGCCCTCTTCCATAAGGGCAATGCCAAAGCGCGGCTTGGCAAAAATCATCATACCGAGAGCATTCTGCAAAAAATGGGCGCAGGTATGCGTCCCAAGCACAAGAAAAAAGCTGTCCTTGATTTTCTGGTACATCCAGCCAACACAGGCAAGACCACAAAAACTGTGCGTAACGTTATCTTCCTTGATTACCTGAATATCTCGGGAAAGCTGCATCATGACTGTTTTCTTTTGAGAGTTACTGCCCGCAATAAAGCTGTGTTACAGAGGTCAAACGTAAAGAGAGGTGAAGATAAAATATTTTCAGTAATCCCCCTACTCTTCCGCCCCTCTCGCCTGGACTATTTTCGCTTTGACCGAGGCACTTTTTTCGCCAAGGCGAACAGCCCGATCACGACGGTCATCAATCTTCATGACCGTATAGACGCGCTTGCCACCCTGACTGAACGAGTACTCATGGAGCTTCAACGCAAGATCAAACAGCAGGGACGCTGGCCCTTCAACCGTTGTCCCCATATCGTGCAGCCTGAAACTGCAACCGCTTGCGGCAAGAAGCTCCTGCAATCCGGCAACAAAGCCACTCAGACTTCCCTCCTTGCTGTCGAGAGGAAGAACTGCGATATCCATCAATGCCATAACAAGAGTAGTTGATTATCTGAAAACCGTCTCTTCACGTCCAGGACCGACCGAAATAAAAGTAACGGGAATCTGCAACTCATCTTCAAGGAAGGTGACATAGTTCTGCGCTTCGGGCTGCATATCGGAAAAGCTCCGAGCATCGGCGTTCGATGCCATCCACCCGTTCATGGTGGTAAAGAGCGGTGTCACCCTTGAAAGTGTCTGATGATCGGTAGGGAAATCATGGATCTCCTTGCCGTCAAGCATATAAGAGGTGCAGACCTTGATCTCCTCAAAGGTGTCAAGCACATCAAGCTTGGTGAGCGCAATTTCGGTCACACCGTTGATGATAAGCGAATAGCGGAGAGCCACAAGGTCGATCCAGCCACAGCGGCGTTTTCTTCCGGTTGTAGCACCAAACTCGTGGCCAATACGACCGAGACGTTCTCCGGTCTCATCAAGAAGTTCCGAGGGGAATGCTCCATTGCCCACCCTGGTCATGTAAGCCTTGCAAACACCGATCACCTTGCCAATATAATTCGGCGCTATGCCTGAGCCGGTGCAGGCTCCTCCTGAAGTAGGGTTGGAGGAGGTCACATAGGGATAGGTTCCATGATCAACATCAAGCAAACAGCCTTGGGCACCTTCAAGCAGAACAGTTTTTCCCTCCTGAAGCTGGCGGTTCAGGTAAAGTTGGGTATTGGTCACATAAGGATCGATAATTTTATCGAACTCTTCGTACTCGAGCACCATGGCCTCGACATCAATCTCTTCCTTCTCATAAATATTCTTGAAGAGCTTGTTCTTGGCTGCCAGATTTTCACGAAGCTTCTCCTGCAACACTTCCGCACTGAGCAAGTCAACAACCCTGATACCCTTGCGTGCAAACTTATCTTCATAACTCGGGCCGATACCACGACCGGTTGTCCCTATTTTCTGATCGCCCTGGGCACTCTCGTGCAGGGTGTCGAGCAGTTTGTGATAGGGCATGATAAGGTGGGCATTATGGCTGATGAACAGCCGGCCCGTAACCTCGTAACCAAGCTCCTCAACCTTTTTGATCTCATCAAGCAGCGCCGCCGGGTCAATGACCACACCATTACCGATAACACAAACACATTTTTTGTTAAAAATTCCAGAGGGAATCAGGTGCAGAACAACGGTTTTATTATCGAAACAGATGGTATGACCGGCATTCGCCCCTCCCTGATAACGGACAACAATATCATACTTGTCCGAAAGGTAATCCACAAGCTTTCCTTTGCCTTCATCACCGAACTGTGTGCCGACAATAACCGTTGCCGACTGTGACGGAGTCCTGAATTTTTTTGATTCCACGACGATTGTTTTTATTGACAGATATAATGATCAAAATGAGCCAGAAGCTCACTCT
>CAILXB010000327.1 GCA_903838025.1 uncultured Chlorobiaceae bacterium | reverse complement strand
TCTCACCATCGAAGTGATTGTCGTCGATGCTTCATCCAGGCAGACATTGACAAAAGTGTCAGTAACGCAAACTATTGCCCGCGACCTTGGCGGCCTTTAATCATATTGTTGTGTAACCAAAGAGAAATCAATGAGTATCGTTTTAGACCAACTGGATGAAAAGCTTCTCGAACATTTTCGGGGTTTTGTTGTCAAGAAAGACCTGGTGCAGATGCTCAAGATCGGCGAAAATGTCCCTGTGTTCGTACTGGAATATCTGATTGCAAATTCATGTTCCACGAATGACGAAGAGGCTATCAAAAAAGGGCTGGAGAATGTCAAACGCATCCTCAGCGACCACTATGTCAATCCTGAAGAGAGCGCCCTTATCCATTCCCGAATCAAAAATGAGGGGCGCTACAAAATCATCGACAAAATCAGTGTTGAACTTGATACCGGCAAAGATGTCTACTGGGCAAAATTGCAGAACAGCAATATCAAGCACGCCAACATCAGCGAAAGCCTGGTCAACCAGCACGAAAAGATGATGCTTGGCGGTATCTGGGCAATTATCGAAATGCGATACGATCCCGGCATCATGATTGGCTCAACCATCTACCCCTTTGTGGTGGAAGAGATCAAGCCGATTCAGCTCTCCAACTTCGAGAACGGCCACTTTGTGCGCAACCGCTCACACTTCACTACGGAAGAGTGGATTGACATTCTTTTGCGCAGCTCAGGGATTGAGCCATCTGCGGAAGGAATCACCCGGCGCATCAAGTTGCTCCTGATATCTCGCCTCATTCCGTTGGTGGAGGCGAACTTCAATTTTCTGGAAATAGGGCCGCGATCTACAGGAAAAACCTACGTGTTCAAGGAGCTTACCCCTTATGCCGTTGTCATTTCCGGCGGGCAGGGAACCGTTGCCAAGCTCTTTGTGCATGGCTCAACCGGCAAGGTGGGAGCTGTCGGGCAGTGGGATGCCATCACCTTTGACGAAGCAACCGACAAGCTCTTCAAAGAGCGGGATGCCATACCGCTGATGAAAGATTATATGGAATCCGGCTCTTTTTCGCGTGCCGGTGCAGGTGGTGAAATTACAGGCAGCGCTTCAATTGTGCTGAACGGCAATATCAATCAACCGATTGAAACCGTTTTGCAGAACTCAAACCTCTTAAGCCCGCTCTCTCCGGAAATAAACACCGATACCGCCTTTCTTGACCGTATACACTTCTATCTGCCCGGTTGGGAGATGCCCAAGTTCGCCACAAAGCATTTCACAAAAAACTTCGGGTTCAGTACCGATTTCTTTTCGGAGTGCCTCAAGTCACAACGCAAGATAAACCATACCGACGTTGTCGAGGAGTTCTTCGCGCTTGGCTCTCACCTCAAGCAGCGTGATACAAAACCTGTGAAAAAAACGGTTTCAGGATTTATCAAGCTGATCCATCCTGACGGAAAGTACACACGGGAGGAGGTGCAGGAATATTTGACACTTGCCCTCGAAATGCGCCGCCGTGTGAAAGAGCAGCTTAAACGTATCGGCGGCATGGAGTTCTGGGACACCAACTTCTCCTTCATCGACAAAAACACTCAGGAAGAGAGCTTTGTCTCCCTGCCCGAAGAGAGAAGCTCTCACCTTATCGAAAACTCGCCCCTTCAGCCAGGTGTCTGCTACACCGCAACAAGTGATGGAGAGAACCTGACTTTGGTGAGGATCGAGACCGCCGTTGTTACCGGAAGCGGAAAACTGAACATTTCCGGCACCAACAGCACCGCACCGAAGGAAGACATCAAAAACAGCTATCAATACATCAAGGCCAACGAGAAAACTATTCTCAACGAGCAGCACTCTCTCAAGAATTACGACATCTCCATTCAGGTGACCTCACTTCTTGGCTCAACGATTGCGTCAGGGATCGGGGCCGCTGCCTACGTCGCCATCATCTCCGCGATTTACAAAAGAAACCTCAAACCGGCCCTGTCGATTCTGGGAAATATCTCCATCGGCGGAGCTATTGAGCGGGCACTGAACTTCACCGACAAAGTCTCAATGCTCTCCGAAAACGGCGCAAAGCTGGTGCTTGTACCCATGAGCAACCTCACCGAGTTGCAGGATCTGCCGCCTTCTGTGCTCGGCGCAACGGATGTGCCGTTTTACGGAAATAATCAAATGCTTATGCAGAAGGTGATTTTAGGGGAGTGAACAGATTGTTTTTAATTCAGAACAAAAAAGCGTGATAGCCGTGTTAACATGATACACTCCTTCAAGAGTCAGGCAACTGAAGATATTTTCAACGGAAATCCGACAAAAAAGACGACGAAAATCGGTTACGCATCCCCCCGGGAAACCGTTTGAAATCCTTGTCCGGCGATCGTAAAGGACGATTCAGTATTCGATTAAATGACCAGTACAGAATATGCTTCCAATGGTCTTCTATTGGGCCGTAAGATGTTGAAATCACTGATTACCATTAAAAGCCAACAAAAAGCGACTATGATACGCATACCAACGCATCGGGCACCGACTCATCCCGGAGAAATGCTGCTGGAGGAATTTTTGAACCCTATGGAAATCACTCAGCGTCAGTTAGCCGACGCTATCCATGTGCCTTATCAGCGGGTCAATGAAATCATTAATGGCC
>CAILXB010000326.1 GCA_903838025.1 uncultured Chlorobiaceae bacterium | reverse complement strand
TTCAAGATCTTCTATTTTTTCTTTACTCTGGTCGACGTCAAAGATACCCCCGTAACTGTTCGAGGCGACGATGAATCTCCTGCAGTCTTTCTTTTTGTGGTTCAAACATGATTGTTTTCGCTTGATTATTGGTCATGAAACGGTCGCTTTCAAAGAACAATTTTTTTCGGGAGAAATCAAAAGAGTTGTTGCAGCGGATGATTTAACAATTTCATTGAAATTAGAAAGGGTATCGAGGCAAAAAAGTAAAGGAGTTTTCATATTTTCCCTTCTCTACGGGGGAGACTTCCGGCTATTAACCAGAGACTGAGCAGATGAACCATGTATTCCGACGGGCAGCACCTTATTACAGTAATCAACCCTTTGACGGCCGTCAGCGGGTTGTCATAGAAAATGTTTCACCTGAACTTGACGGGGGCAACTATGCTGCCAAAGCGGTGGAGGGTGAGCGCGTGGTGGTAGAGGCCGATATTTTTGTGGACGGCGCTGATACCATCATGGCGGAACTCTACGCGTGGCCTTTGGGCAGTGACGAGTGGCGCTCTTCGCCGATGGAGCCGCAAGGCAACGATCGCTGGAGAGGCTCTTTTGTTGCTGGAGCACCGGGACGCTATGAATATACCATTGAGGCAAGGGTTGACCATTTTCAGACTTGGCAAAAGGGGCTGGTAAAAAAGATAGCAGTTGGCCAGGATGTTTCGCTCGACCTGCAGATTGGTGCGCTTCTTGTTGATAAGGGGGCCGAAAGGGCTACCAAAGCCGCCGATGCAGCAATGCTCAATTTTATTGCCTCTTGCCTCCGTTCAGGGGATAAGGAGGAGGCAGCCGCAGCAGCGCTTGATGTTGAGCTTGGCAGGCTTATGGAGCGTTATCCCGACAAGAGTTGTGCTTCCCTTTATGACAAGAGGCTCAAATTGACCGTGGAGCAGAAAAAGGCGGGTTGCAGTGCCTGGTATGAGCTTTTTCCCCGTTCATGGGGTTCAAAACCTGGTAAACATGGCACGTTCAAAGATTGTCGTCGCCAACTGCCATTAATTGCCGGTATGGGCTTTGATGTGCTCTATTTTCCACCCATTCATCCGATAGGCTTGACCAAACGGAAGGGCAAGAACAATGCGCTTGTTGCCGCTCCCGGTGAGCCGGGAAGTTGCTGGGCTATTGGCAACAAGGATGGTGGACACAAGGCGGTTCACCCGGAACTTGGTACGTTGGAAGATTTTACAAAATTTGTTGCGGAGGCCGAACGACTTGGAATTTCCATCGCTCTCGATATTGCTTTTCAGTGCTCGCCCGACCATCCTTACGTGCAGGAGCACCCGCAGTGGTTCACTTGGAGGCCTGACGGTACGGTACAGTTTGCCGAAAACCCGCCCAAACGCTATGAGGACATCCTTCCCATCAACTTTGAGTCCGTTGACTGGCAGAATCTCTGGATTGAGCTGAAAAGCATTTTTACATTCTGGATCAGCAAAGGGGTGAAAATTTTCCGTGTCGATAATCCCCATACAAAAGCATTTCCTTTCTGGGAGTGGGCCATTGCCTCAATCCGCGAAGAGCATCCCGATACCGTTTTTCTGGCCGAAGCCTTCACCCGGCCAAAGCTGATGGCGCGGCTCGCCAAGGTGGGTTTCAGCCAGTCATACAGCTACTTTACCTGGCGCAACAGCAAGCATGACTTGCAGGAGTACGTGACCGAACTCACCTCAGCACCGCTGAAGCATTTCATGCGGGCGAATTTCTGGCCGAACACACCTGATATTCTCCATGAGGAGCTGCAGCAAGGGGGGCGGGAGAAGTTCATTATCCGTCTGGTGCTGGCCTCAACGCTCTCCTCAAACTATGGCATGTACGGACCCTCCTACGAGTTGTGCGATAATGTGCCGGTTGGCGAAGGCAAGGAGGAGTATCTTGATTCTGAAAAATATGAGATCCGGCAGTGGGATCTCGATCGGCCCGGCAATATCCGTGCGGAGATTACCCGCATCAACCGCATCCGCAAAGAGAACCCGGCCCTGCAACAGAATTCCGACATCACCTTTGTGCGCATCGAAGATTCGCCGGGTCATGAACATGAGCAGTTGATGGGCTATGTGAAGCGGTCGGAGGAGGATGGTAATATCATTCTGACGGTGGTCAATCTCGATCAGTTTGGCACCCAGGGAGGCTGGCTCCGCTTTCCGCTTGAGCTTTTCAATCTCTCGCCCCAGTACACCTTCACGGTTGAGGATCTGCTCAACGGCTCACGGTATCAGTGGAGCGGTGAGTGGAACTTTGTCGAGATCAATCCAAGGCTTATGCCAGCGCATATTTTCAGGGTAACGCTGCTCTGACAGATGTTTCAATATTTTAATTCAGTCACTTTTTATTCTAAGCACATTTCAACATGTATCAACCCGAACCGCTCTGGTACAAAGACGCAATTATTTATGAGGCGCATGTCAAGACCTTCTATGACAGCAACAATGATGGTGTAGGAGATTTTCAGGGGTTGCGCCAGAAGCTCGGTTATCTGCAAAGTCTTGGCATCACCGCCATCTGGCTGCTGCCCTTTTACCCCTCGCCGTTGCGTGACGATGGCTACGATATTGCCGATTATATGAGTGTCAACCCCGATTACGGGACGATGGAAGATTTCAGGGAGTTTTTGCAGGAGGCGCACAGCCTCGGCCTCAAGGTGATTACCGAACTGGTGGTGAACCACACTTCCGATCAACATGCATGGTTCCAGCGTGCACGGAAAGCGCCAGCAGGCTCTCCGGAGCGGAACTTCTATGTCTGGAGCGATGATTCAAATAAATATTCAGAAACCCGTATTATTTTTCAGGATTTCGAGTCATCCAACTGGACGTGGGATCCTGTTGCTGGCCAATATTTCTGGCACCGTTTCTATCATCATCAGCCCGATCTGAACTTTGAAAATCCCGAAGTCCACAAGGCGCTGCTTAGCGTGCTTGATTTCTGGCTTGGCATGGGTGTTGACGGGCTGCGGCTTGATGCTGTTCCCTATCTTTATGAAGAAGAGGGGAGCAATTGCGAAAACCTTCCCCGCACCTACGACTACCTGAGGGCGCTTCGCTCCTATGTTGACGAGCACTACCCCAATCGTATGCTGCTGGCTGAAGCGAACCAGTGGCCTGAAGATTCCGCAGCCTATTTCGGCACTGGGGATCTCTGCCACATGAACTTCCATTTTCCCCTCATGCCGCGCATGTACATGGCGCTCGCAACCGAAGACCGTTTTCCCATTCTCGATATTCTTGAGCAGACTCCTGAAATTCCGGAGAACTGCCAGTGGGCCTCTTTCCTGCGCAACCATGACGAATTGACGCTCGAAATGGTCACCGACGAGGAGCGCGACTATATGCGCCGGGTCTATGCCAACGATCCCAAAGCGCGTATCAACCTCGGTATCCGTCGCCGTCTTGCACCGCTCATGACCAATGACCGCCGCAAGATTGAGCTGATGAACATTATGCTGCTCTCGCTTCCCGGAACCCCGGTACTCTATTATGGTGACGAGATCGGCATGGGCGACAACTTCTACCTTGGTGACCGCGACGGTGTGCGTACCCCCATGCAGTGGAACTCTGACCGCAATGCGGGCTTTTCGCGTGCCAACCCTCAGCGTCTTCAACTGCCAGTTATCATTGATCCTGAATACCACTATGAGGCGGTCAACGTTGAGGTGCAGGAGAGCAATGTCAACTCCCTCCTCTGGTGGATGCGCCACA
>CAILXB010000325.1 GCA_903838025.1 uncultured Chlorobiaceae bacterium | reverse complement strand
CGAACACGCCAGGTATTTAACTTCTTTCCAATCATTCACAACTCTGTGGGCCCTGTAGGACTTGAACCTACGACCCAGCGATTATGAGTCGCTTGCTCTGACCAACTGAGCTAAGGGCCCTCAATGCTTGGCTTTAGAGGCAGTTAATATAATGCTTCGCCAATAATTTCCAAACAAATAATGATCTTTTTTTAATAAAAGTTAGAATTCGCTGTACTTTTCGCGACTGATATCGGCTCCAAGGCTGTTCAGTTTTGTTTCAATTTTTTCATAGCCCCGGTCAAGGTGGTAAACTCTCAGTACTTCCGTTGTGCCTTCAGCCACAAGTCCCGCAAGAACAAGACTTGCCGATGCTCTCAGATCGGTCGACATCACTTTAGTGCCCGAAAGAGGCTGTGGCCCGTGAACCACCGCCTGGTTTTTGTGAATCTCAATATGGGCACCGAGACGGTTCAGCTCAGGAATGTGGTTGAAGCGCTCATGATAGACCTTGTCGGTAATATGACTTGTTCCTTCTGCCTGGGTCATTAACGCAATCCATTGGGCCTGCATGTCGGTGGGAAAAGAAGGGTAAGGCTTGGCCGTGACATCGGTTGGAACAAGTTTTTCAGGGCTTTTCAGGGTGATGCTGTTTTCAGTTGTTTCAATCGTGCAACCTGCATGAACAAACTTTTTCAGCACCGCCTTCATCTGCTCAGGCTCAACATGGTTGATGGTAATTTCACCTCCTGTTATGGCCGCAGCAGCCAGCAGGGTACCCGCTTCAATTCGGTCAAAAACATTATAAAACTCAATTGCGTTAAGTGTAGTGCAGCCCTCTATTTCAAGTTCGGTTGTGCCGGTACCCTTGATTGTTGCACCCATGGCAATGAGAAATTTGCAGAGCGTCTCAATTTCTGGCTCCGCAGCCGCATTGCTGATGGTTGTGGTGCCCTCGGCAAGTACAGCCGCCATAAGGGCATTCCCTGTTGCTCCGACAGAAGAGATTGGAAAATCAATATGACCGCCTCGCAGTTTACCATTGGGGGCGGTGGCATCAATAAATCCTGTTTCAATGGTGATGATAGCACCAAGTTTTTCCATGGCCATTAAATGAAGGTCGATGGGGCGAGGCCCAAAAGCACACCCTCCGGGGAGAGAGACCCTTGCATGGCCAAATCTTGCAAGCATCGGTCCGAGCACATAAATTGATGCTCTCATTTTTTTCACCAGCTCATAAGGTGCTTGAATATTTTCCACGTTTTTCGATGAAACCTTCAGGGTGTTCTTCTCAAACGTTGTTTCTGCGCCAAGGTGATGTAAAAGCTGGGTAAAAGTTTTTATGTCAACGAGATCGGGAATCTGATGAAGGGTAAAGATCCCGTCCCCGGTAAGCAGTGTTGCTGCAATGATTGGCAGAGAGGCATTTTTTGATCCCGAGGCGGTTATACTTCCGGAAATCCGGCGACCACCCCTTATGACAAGCTTGTCCATGTAATTGATAACGCTGATGAAAAACGGATAGTTACCATTATTTCAGCTCAAGAAAAACAAATTATTTTTTTCTCTGACCGTTTGCGAAGAAAAGATTTTATCCGTTACCTTGAACGAATGTTCTTCCTGTTTTTTTCAATGCGTTGCTCTTGCCATGTTCCTGGAGAAGAGTTGAATTTTAATGCCTCTGGATTGTTTATGACCTGGATTATCTCGCCTCTTTTTTTTTCAAGGGTGCTGTGTAGAGCAGCCCTTATCCTCTTTTTTGTGGCGGGGATATCACTCTCTACTGTCAATGCGTTTCCGAGAAACAGCGAAATATCGAGGATTACCAAAGAGCGGGCAGCCGTAGAGCAGACCCTTGAAAACCTGAAACTGCAGCTTGAGGAGTATCAGTCAAAACTGCATTCGACAACCCTCAAAGAGTCGCGCTCTTTCAAGGTACTGGAAAATATCCGTAACCAGATTCTGGTGCTTGAAAGAATGATTGGTGAAAATCAGAACTAGCTCAAAAAGCTTGACAGGGATATTGACCGCCTGCGCAATGAGTTTCAGGGAAATCGCCAGATGTACGGCAAGGTTTCCGATGATTTTCGCAGAACAGCGGTTTCAGTATACAAAGCTGGACGAAACAAGGAGATTGAGCATTTTTTTGCTGCCGGATCGGTTTCCAAAGCATTGGTGCGTGCACAATATATGGGCTTTTTTTCCCGCGCTGTTCGTCATCATGTCGACAACCTCCAGCAGGTGGCCGTCAAGCTTGAAAACAGTCAGATTGCGCTTGAGCATAGTTACCGGCAAAAAGCTGAAACGGTCAGGGAGCAGGAACGGCAATTGAAAAATTGGTCGGCCACTCAAAAGGAAAAAGAGGTCGTGCTTGAAGGGTTAAGAAAAAACAAGCAGGAATACCTCTTGCAACTCGCCTCTGTCAAGAAAATGCGCAGTCAATTGCAATCAAGGATAGAATCGCTAATTCTTGCTGAGCAGCGTGCGCTTGAGGCCGAGCGTGAGCGTCAAAGGATAGCTTTTGAAGCAAAACGTCTGCAGGCAAAGCGACTGCAAGTGAAGCGCATGGAGTTCCAGCGATTTGAAGCACGGCGTCTGAAGGCACAACGTTTGGAGTCTTTTCGTCTTGAAGCAGAACGGGTGCGTGCGAAAAACAGAAGATTTTCCTCCTGGAGAGAAGAGCCGAGGCCTGTAAAAAATGGACGACTATCCCGATTTACTGAGGAGCCGATTATTGCTGAAAAAAAGATTACAGAGCCACCACCAACCGAGTCGCTCCCTGAAAAAGAGAGTGTTGCTCCGCCACCCAGTATGGACTCACCTGAACTGCAACGGGTTTCTGCGGATTTCGAAAGCGCATCAGGTTCGCTGCCGTGGCCTGTAAAAAACGGTGTTGTCGCTCACCGGTTTGGATCGGTTCAGGACAAGGATTTGAAAATAGTCACAACCAATAACGGAATCGATATTTCCGTACCTGCAAGCACTCGCGTAAGGGCTGTGTCTGGCGGTAAAGTGGTTCAGATTGCCTTTCTTCCTACCTTCGGCAATATTGTTATTATTCGTCATCCAAAATCCTATTTTACCGTTTATGCCAATCTTGGCGCGTTGAATGTTTCCAAGGATGAACTTGTACGATCACAGCAACAGCTTGGCGTTTCGGGTAGAATGGCTGAAGGCGGCTCAGTCGTCCATTTCGAGGTCTGGAAAGGGCGTGTCAAGCAGAATCCTGCGAGGTGGCTCCGATAACGCGCAATCAGCCAAAACGTTCAGCTCTTCGATTTATCAATTTTTCTATTGTATTCATTATGAAGGTTCAGGATCTCCACCTCGATTACCCGATGGTCGAGGATATTCTCAAGGCATTTCTTTACAATGAGATTCGCAAATTTAAATTCAGTTCGGTTGTCCTTGGTCTTTCAGGAGGTATTGATTCAGCGGTCGTTTGTGAACTTGCTGTTCGTGCACTTGGCCGGGAGAATGTACTGGGGCTCATGATGCCCTATGCAACGAGCAGCCCGGAAAGTCTTCAACATGCCGAGCTTATGATTTGTAAACTCGGCATAGAGGCCGAAGAGGTGGCGATTACTCCGGTTGTTGATGCTTTTTTTTCCTCTGTGCCCCAAGGGCAGTTGTTGAGAAGGGGCAATATCATGGCCCGTACGAGAATGATTTTTCTCTATGATGTCTCGGCCAGGGATGGTCGTCTTGTGACGGGCACGAGCAACAAAACCGAGCTGCTTCTTGGTTACGGCACCATGTTCGGCGATATGGCTTCTGCCATCAACCCGATCGGTGATCTCTATAAAACCCAGTTGAGAGGTCTTGCCCGTCATCTCGAAATTCCAGCTCCCATTATTGACAAGGCACCTTCTGCAGATCTCTGGGAAGGGCAGAGCGATGAGGATGAGCTTGGATTCAGCTATGAATCGGTTGATCTCCTCCTCTACATGATGCTTGAAAAGCGGATGGATAAAAGCGCCATCCTTGGCGAAGGAGTGCCAGAACCCTTTTATGACCGCGTACGGAAGATGGTTGTGCGGAACCAGTACAAGAGGATGATGCCAGTTATCGCCAAACTCTCTGCACGAACCCCCGGCATTGATTTCCGTTATGCGAGGGATTGGCAGGAGGTAATGTAGCAGAGGCGTTGGTTAAAACGATCTCAGTACCGTGTCGATCAAAAAATGGGTGTCGTCCTTGTTTGGGTAATCGGTTGTATAGTGCAGTCCTCTCGATTCACGGCGCTTGATGGCGCTTTCGATGATAAGGCTTGCAACCTTGATGATATTTCTCAGTTCAAGAATCTGTGTTGTAATCTTTGTCTTCTTGTAATAGGATTCGGTCTCCTCCTTGAGAAAGTCAATCCGGCGGTTTGCTCGCTGAAGACGAAGGTCGCTGCGCACAATACCGACATAGTCGTTCATCACTTGCTGAGCCTCCCGCTTGTTGTGCGATACCAGAATCCACTCCTCCGAGTTGACTGTCCCCGTATCGTCCCAGTCGGGAAAATCAACGCAGTTGTCATGCTTGTGCAGCTCTTCAGAAATATCAAGATATGAACGCCATGCAAAAACAAGAGCTTCGAGCAGAGAGTTGCTTGCAAGGCGGTTTGCCCCGTGAACCCCGGTACAACTGGTCTCTCCGCAGGCATACAGGCGTGCTATGGTGCTTCGTCCCCTCTTGTCGGTTCGTACACCGCCGCACGAATAGTGTGCAGCAGGAACGACGGGGATCATCTCCCTGGTCATGTCGATACCAAAGCTGAGGCAGGTCTCGTAGATATTGGGAAAATGCTCCCTTGTTTTTTCAGGGTCAATATGCGTCACATCAAGGAAGACACACTCCTCACCGCTTTTTTTGATCTCCGAGTCGATGGCGCGAGCCACAATATCGCGTGGTGCCAGGTTCAGCCGTTTATCATATTTGTGCATGAACTCCTGACCATTTTTCAGTCTCAAAACGCCTCCAAATCCCCGGACAGCTTCAGAAATCAAAAATGATTTGGCTTTCGGGTGGTAGAGAGCGGTTGGATGAAACTGGATAAACTCCATATTGGCGATTTCAGCTCCGGCACGGTAGGCCATTGCCACACCATCTCCGGTAGCAATTTCCGGGTTGGTCGTATAGGGATAGATATGGCCGAGACCACCGGAGGCGAGCATGGTGATTTTGGCAAGAATTTTTTTTGGCTTCCGTTGCATTGAGTCGAGCACGTAAGCACCGTAACAGTTGATGTCGTTTGTCTTGATACCAAGATGGTGCTCCGTGAGCAGCTCGATGGCAAAGTGGTGCTCAAGCAGGGTGATATTGGGATGGCTGTTGATGCGATTGAGAAGGGCGGTTTCAACCTCCCGTCCGGTTAAATCCTGTGCATGGACAATGCGGCTTCTCGAATGGCCTCCCTCTTTGCCAAGATGGAGCTGCTCATTGTCGGAAGTTGTAAAGTTGACTCCAAGCTCCATGAGGCGCTCAATATGTTGTGGACCCTCTTCCACCATGAGAGAGACCATTTCGAGGTTGCATAGCCCGGCACCGGCATCAAGGGTGTCGGCAATATGCAGCTCCGCACTGTCGTTGCGGTCGATGGTGGCGGCGATTCCCCCCTGTGCCCAGTTGGTGTTCGAGGTGGAGCTCTCCTTTTTTGTGATAATTATCAACTTGGCATGATCGGCCATGGAAATGGCAAAATAGAGTCCGCCTATTCCGCTGCCGATTACCAGAACATCTGTTTTGATTGATTCAGTCATAACAATTACGGTAGAAGAACTGCGCATGAAATGACTGTTGTCCAGAGGCCATTCTGGCCCTCTGCGGTTTCAGTAATGTTGTATGAATTGATAATTTTGCCACTCATCTTGTAAATACCCTCACGCTCATCCCAGTCCTTGTTAGGATCAAACTCAATGCCAAGAGTTGTTGCAAGCATTGTTGCGGCCAGATCTTCAGCATATTCACCCGATTGTTCAGCCGATTCACCGTAGGGATGGTGTTCTGACAGATAGCCATACTGTGTATCGTCGGCAGGAATTGCGACTCCAACCGAAGCGGCAATCAGGCGGTTGAACTCATTGGTTGAGTTACGCGCCATGACGGCAAAGGTGATTTGCCCTGGAGAGAGCAGCTTTATACCCTCTTCTACACTGATACGCTCACAATGAGGCGGAAAAATACTTGAAACCGTAACCAGATTGCATATTTCGATTTTCGCCTCTCTCAGGGCAAGCTCGAATGAGGAGAGATATTCTTTGTGTCTTCCCACACCTTTGGTGAAAAATACTTTTGATGGGACAAATGACAATGCCGTGCCTCCGGATTAATGTGATTGTGTGAAGCGTTTTCCCTTCCGAAATCAGCGAATTATAGAAAAAAGCGGTCGTATTCAAAATGTTTTTCTTGTAGCCACTTTGAAAAACTTTCTTTTGCCAGCCTTGATGATTTTCGGTTCAATACTGAACTCAATCAGCTCGGCAATCTCTTCGATTTTTCTCTCATCAACAAGCACCGATTTCTGCTGAATCATTCTTCGTGCGTCGCTTTTTGAAACGGCAGCGCCAAGGGTCATCAAAAGGTCAATGATCGGCATCGACAGGTCGTCAAACTCGAAAAGCTCAATATTGTCTGGCGCTTTTTTGTGAATGAAGAGCTGATCAAAGTGAACTTCAGCCCCTTCGGCCTCCTCCACCGAAGAGTAGAGCGCCACAATTTCTTTCGCAAGCGCCCGTTTGGCCGTTCTCGGGTTTGTTGTTATCTGTCCAAGAATATCGGTAATGCCACAGAGTGCGCCTGGCAGCAGAAGTTTGCAGTAGGTCTCAATGAGTGTATCGGGAATGGAGAGTACCTTGCCATAGATATCAGACGGCGAGTCGTTGAAACAGATGGCATTGCCAAGTGATTTCGACATTTTCTCTCCCCCTGCAGTGCCCACAAGTAGCGGCATGGTGATGCAGACCTGGGGTGCAATGCCGTACTCCCGTTGCAGGTCACGACCGACCAGAAGGTTGAATTTCTGGTCAGTGCCGCCAAGTTCGACGTCGTTTTTCAAGTGGACCGAATCCATTCCCTGCGCAAGGGGATAGAGGAACTCATGGATGGAGATTGGTTCCTGTGCACGATACCGCCGCTCGAAGTCGTCACGCTCAAGCATCCGTGCCACCGTGTAGTGGCTTGAAAGGCGAACGACATCGGCAAAACTCATCTTTCCAAGCCAGTCGGAGTTATAGCAGATCGTTGTTTTCTCCGGGTCAAGAATTTTTGACGCCTGCTCGAAATAACTTAAACCATTTTCCCGTGCCTCTTCGGCCGAGAGCTGCGGTCTTGTCTTGCTCTTTCCGGAAGGGTCGCCGATCATGGCGGTAAAATCGCCGATGATCAAAATCGCTTCATGGCCAAGATCCTGGAACTCCCGGAGTTTGCGCAGCACGACTGAGTGGCCGAGATGTAAATCCGGGCGTGACGGATCGGCTCCAAGTTTGATTTTGAGCGCTCGGCCACTTTTCAGGCTCTGGCGGATCTTTTGTTCAAGTTCGTCAAGGCTGATAATTTCTATGGTATTGCCAACAATAATATCAAGCTGTTCCTGTACTGATGGAAAAAGCATCGGGATTCTCTCTCTCTTTTTTGTTTTAGTATTGTTTTCTGATTTGCTCCATCTGCCGCTGGTTTTCGCGTGCCTTGATTGTTTCGCGCTTGTCGTAGAGCTTTTTGCCTTTGGCTATGGCAAGTTCAATTTTCAGCAGCCCTTTTGAGTTGAAAAACGCCTTCAGCGGCACCAGCGTGAGCCCCTTTTCGCTGATTTTCGCCTCTATTTTGCCGATCTCCGCCTTGTGCAGCAGCAACTTCCGACTCCGTTTTGCCTCAATCAGCTCCATCCGGTTATGCTCATAAGGGGTAATCTGCATACCTTCAAGCCATATCTCATTACGAAGGATGATGGCAAAGCTCTCGCTCAGGCTGGCTTGCCCCAGACGTACCGATTTGACTTCACTTCCGAAAAGCTGGATACCGGCAACGAGGGTATCAAGAATTTCAAATTCGTAACGGGCCTTTCTGTTCTGAATGGCCTGGACGTACTGTTGAATGTGTTGTTTTTTTGCCACCGTGATCTCTGGGTTCAATGAGTTTCAGTTTCCAAATATGCGGCAGGAATAAGATTTCCCCTGTTGAGCAGCAGAAAGGGATCCAGATATTTTTTTACCCTCGCCATCTCCCTTATGCCGTGTTCATGATACATCCCCACAAGATACTCCGCCTTGAGCTTTCCAATCCCGTGCTCGGCTGAAAGCGTACCGCCCAGCTCAAGAGCCTTGCTAACAAATCGGCGGTAGAGGGCTTTTGCCTTCAAAAACTCTTCGCGATTGCGCGGCAGGATGTTCAAATGCAGATGCGAATCTCCTATATGACCAAAAATAATATAGACAAAGCCCTGTTCTTCGCAAGAGCTGCGATAAAAATCAAACAGTTCGCCAAATGCATGTTCCGGAACGGCCATGTCGGTGCTGATTTTGCTCTCATGCTGTCGGCTGAGCCAGTCGTTGACGATAAGCGGCAAGGCGTGACGAAACTCCCGCAACCGCTCCTGTTCATGATGGTCAAGCGCCATCCACGATTCATCGGTCATGGCATTGCAGCGCTCCATCAGCGAAAAGAGTATGTCAAGATCACTCTCTTCCCGATCAGGAGTTGTTTCCAGCTCCAAAAAAATTGCTCCCTCGCTCCCAACGGGAACTTCAGGATACTTTGCCGCAAGAAACTCAAGCGAATGGCCATCAAAGAATTCTATTGCGCGTGGTGAAATGCCGTTTCCCTTCTCTTTAAGCAGAGAGACAAAGAGGAACAGTTCTTCAATCGCTTTGAAGTACACCAGGCAGGAGATGATTGAGCGTGGAAGGGGAGTGAGCAGAAGGTCAGCTTCGGCAATAATAGCGAGTGTTCCTTCGGATCCGATAAAGAGATCGACCAGATCCATTCCCTCCTCTGAAAAGTAGCCCGCATTGTGTTTTGAGGTTTTCGGCATAGAATATTCCGGCCTCTTGAAGCTCATCTCTTTGCCCGAGGGCAGCGTGAAGCGAAAGAGGCCCTCCTTGTCAGCCCGGCAGACTCCGCGTGAAAGGTTGAGCTGTTCACCATCGGGCAGAACGAGCAGAATTCTTGCAACATGGTTTCGTGTAGGGCCGTACTTGAAACTTCTTGCCCCTGATGAGTTATTTGCAATCGTGCTTCCTGTAAAACAGAGCTTTTCAGTAGGGTCAGGGGGATAAAACCAGCCGGAGTGCTCCACTTTTTTCTGGAGCGTTTCGAGGAGCACTCCGGCCTGTACGGTTATTGATGCCCTTTTATCGGAGAACAGCACCGGCTCGCCGATCTGGTCAAATTTTTGCATCGAAATGACATACTCTCCCAAAGGGATCCTGCCTCCGGTTGTACCGGTTCCATTTCCGGCAATGGTGAACTGGCGCTGCTCGTTGCGGGCACTTTTTAGGAGGGCTGAAAGTTCATCCACCGTTTCTGGAAAAAAAAACTCCTGGAGTATGACCGCTCTTCAGGTTACTCGTATCTTCAAGAAACCCTTTTATGGAATCGGGATCATCCTTGTAAATCATTCTGCTCTTTTTTTTGTTTAATTTTTTTTGAGAGGTGCAAGGGGAGTGCTGTTTTTTGTACTGTCAGCTTGCTGCGAAAATGTTGCGTAGGGTTGCCATTTTTTTTGGGTTGCTGTAACCGGTAACTTCTCACCTTTTATATAGAAGCGGATCAATTCACGGGCAATCGGAGCCGAAATGGCCCCACCAAAACCAGCATTTTCAACAAGAATAGCCATGGCAATTTTTGGATTCTCAATGGGGGCAAAAGCAATAAACCATGCATGATCTCTCCCATGAGGATTTTGTGCGGTGCCGGTTTTTCCCGCAATGGTTACTCCGGGCACTTGTGCCAGTGTCCCTGTACCTCTCTCCACCACGCCTCTCATGCCGTCATGAATAAGGTCAAATGTCGTTTTTGCAACTGGAAGTTGCCGTTTGTCATAACTGTACGAAATATATTCACCGGTAGCCGTGTCGCGGTAGCCGTTGACGATATGGGGCTGAAAGAGCGTTCCCTTATTCGCAATGGCTGCAGCATAGGTGGCAAGCTGTACGGGAGTGGTACCGAGCTCTCCTTGACCAATTGCAAGGCTGACCAGATATCCTTGTGTCCACTTGTTCACCCCATACCTTTTATCGTAATAGTCGGTTGATGGCAAAAGTCCACGTCGTTCGCCGGGCATATCAACGCCGGTTTTTTCTCCAAAACCGAACATCGCACCATACTTGGTCCAGTCTTCAAAGCCGACATTAAAAATCAGATTATAAAAATAGACATTCGATGAGACCGTAATAGCCTCTCTCATATCCACCCATCCGTGTCCCTTGCCTTCGTTACTGAGAAAGCGTCTGTGACCGTAAACGAATGCGCCGTTGTCGAGTATTTTTTTTGCCGGATCGATTTTTTTTCCTTCAAGAGCGGCCATGGCAAGAATCATCTTGTAGATGGAGCCAGGGGGGTATACCGCCTGAACCGTACGGTTAAAAAGCGGTTTTTGCGGAGAGGTAACAATATCGTGCCACCCTTTTCGGTCGGTAGAGCCGTTGAAGATATTAAGATCGTAGTCGGGAGCACTGGCAAGGGCAAGAATACCACCGGTCGAAGGGTCAATGGCAACAACCGCCCCAGATTTTCCGATTTTTCTCAGAAGCTGTTCTGCAAGTTGCTGCAGGCCACCATCAATAGAGAGATAAAGATCGTTTCCCTTCAGTGAGGGGATATCATTTTTTCCATCATCATATTTTCCAGCGTATTTGCCGAAAGGAGTAACCATTTCAAACCGCATTCCCTTCTGCCCCTTCAGCTCTTCTTCATAAAATTTTTCCAGTCCGCTGAACCCGATTTTGTCATTCTGGGTGTAACCTCTCTCCGACAGCTCTTCAAGTTTTTCTTTGGGTACGGTGCGTAAATAGCCGAAGAGATGCGAGCCAAACAGGGAATCGGGATAGAGCCTCTTGTTGTCGGTCTCAATATGGACGCCAGGAAGCTGCCAGAGATTTTCGCTCACTCTCGCGATTGCAACGGCATCAAGGTTACGGCTGATGGTGGCGGCTGAATAGCGGTTGAATGCGGATCCCTTTTTGATCATCTCCATCATCTCTACTTCAGGCTTTTGCATAAGCCATGCAAGAAAATCGGTACGCTTTTTATCGAACTCAGAAGGAACAATCATCACCGTATAAAGTGGTTGATTATCGACGATGACAACGCCATTCCGGTCGATCATGCGGCCTCTTGGGGGCTGAACCCAGATTCGGCGGATGCTGTTGGTGGTCGAAATTGATCCGAGCTGCTGATAATTGAGTACCTGCAGATAAAAAAGCCTGATAAAAAGTATAGAAAAAAGAGTTATCACAAAAAACGATACGAGCACGGTGCTACGCAGAATTTTATCCATCGTTCAGATTATACAAGTGATTGTCGCAAAAACAGCCAGTCGAGGATCACGGCAAGAATGAGGTTGTAGAGAGATTCAAGAAGTCCGAAAACCACGACTCTATAGACCGTAGAAAAGCCGAGAGAATTGTCTGTGGCGGCCAAAATAGCATTGGTACAGAGTGTAGCTACGATGACTGCGCCATAGAATCGCTTGCTTTTTTGCTTTGCCGTTGCATGGCTCTCTTTCGGGGTATGAAAATAACCTGCAATAAAACTCCCGACCGTTCTTGCCAGCATATTTAACCCCATGTTTCCCGACAAAATACCTGTAAGCATTCCAGCGGCAAATCCAAAACTTGTATTGGGGTTCTTGTTGGTCGTTACAGCGATATAAGCAAGAAAAATGGTGACAACATCCGCAGAGACGTTGAAGAACGTTATGCGTGATACAACAAACTCCTGCATCACAGCGGTGAGCAAGAGAAAGAAAAGAGGGAGATAAACTTTTTTTACCACAAGGTTAATGTCTGAAAATTAAAAGTGCATTTTAGTTATGGCACTGTCGCTGGTCATTTTGATTTTTTCCGGGTTAATTTTCAGCGGCGCAACCAGTACCTGTGTCAATGTTGAAAAGTCAACGGCAAGCCGGATATCAACGGCATAGAAAAGGTTGTCGGGCTTCAGGCGTACCACCCTCCCGACAGGAATCCCCCGTATCGAAAAGGTGCTGAAGTCGGCGGTGACAAACCGCTCGTTCACTTTAAGACGGCTGCTTATGGGAATGTGTTCCACCTGGGCGAGGAACTCCTTGCCTCCGCTCCAAGAGAGAACTCCCATACTGCCGCATGAATCGGCAACCACGATCACCTTGAAATCCGGGTGGATAACAGGCATAACCCTTGCATAGTTCTCGGAGACAGAGGTTACCCTTCCTACAAGCCCTTCTGGAACAAGAACCGTCATATCTTTTTTGATTCCCTTTTTCCATCCAGCATCAATGAGCAGCATGTTTTCTCGAACGCTGAATTTGCGGTCAACAACCCTGGCCATAATAAACCCTGAGGCGTTGAGCGTGGTGTCGGCCAATATTTTTTGCCGATTCCGTTCATCAAAAGCTGAAGTCTCAAGGGTGAGCACTCTCGAAAGCAGATCGGTGTTGACCCGCATCAGCCGTTCATTTTCCTTTTTCATAGTAAACAGTGTGCCGAACTTCATCAACTGTTCGTTAATGGCGGCGCTGAATTCACTACGCTCAGAGTGCAGTATTGCCTGTACATCATCCCGCTGAAGTCGTATGAAGAGAATGGCTATGCTGCAGTAGAGCAAAAAAAGTAGCCAGGTACTGTGTTCCAATAAAAGAGTAAAAAACTTCCGCACGGTTCATATTCCGGTTTTTTTATTACATTTTCCTCATCAAACGCAAGGGTGTCGAAGTCAACAGGTCAAGAGCTAAAATAGATGACTCAGAACGTGAATATAACAGATAAATTTATTGTTGTCGGTGATAGAGTGTTAATCAAACCAAAATCTCTTGGTGAAAGAACAAAATCAGGCATTTATCTTCCTCCTGGTGTTCAGGAAAAGGAGAAAATCCAGACCGGTTATATCATAAAAACCGGGCCTGGTTATCCTGTAGGCCCGCCGCCCGAATCGGACGAACCATGGAAAGAGCGCGTTTCAGCCGCCCAGTACATCCCGCTTCAGGCAAAAGTGGGTGATATGGCTATTTTTATCCAAGGCAGTTCCTATGAAATTGAGTATGAAGATGAGCGATACGTTATTGTGCCCAATTCGGCCATTCTGCTTTTGATCCGCGAAGATGACGATCTTGACTACTACCTCAAATAAGAGCCCACTATAAAGGCTTGTCTGCAACCACAGAGTAAATAAGACCATGACCAGAGATATTGCTTCAACCAGTGCCAGCAGTGCTTCACTTTCGCATGAAGATCTTTTCATGCGGATCAATGCGCTGAAAAAAGAGATGAATGCCCTTGTTCTTGCCCACTACTATACTGTCCCTGAGATACAGCAGGTCGCCGATATTGTGGGCGACAGCCTTGCCCTTGCCCGCGCAGCCGAAAAAACCAATGCAGATGTGATTGTTTTTGCTGGGGTCTATTTTATGGCTGAAACTGCTAAAATCCTCAATCCCGGAAAATTGGTACTGATGCCAGATGCCCGTGCTGGCTGCCCCCTTGCCGACAGTTGCCCGGAAGAGGAGTTCCGGAGGTTCAAGGCTGAGCACCCCGGAGCCCTTGTCATTACCTATATTAATTCGACGGCCGAAATCAAGGCACTGACCGACATCACCTGTACCTCTTCCAACGCCGAAGCCATCATCAGCCAGATTCCCGAAACACGGCAGATTATTTTTGGCCCCGACAGAAACCTCGGAGCTTATCTGGCAAAAAAACTTGGCCGGGAGATGATTCTCTGGCAGGGGTACTGCTACGTTCACGACGATTTTTCCGAACACAATATTCTCAAGGCTTGCCAGGAGCATCCTGATGCGGAACTCATAGCCCATCCCGAGTGTCGCGAAGAGGTGCTCCGCCACGCAGCATTTATCGGCTCAACAAAGGCTTTGCTTGACTATACCGTTACCAGTTCCGCCCAAACCTTCCTTGTCGCGACCGAACCGGGGATTCTTTATGAAATGCAGAAGCGCTCGCCCCTGAAAACTTTTCTTCCGGCACCCAAGGAACCGGGCAATTCCCGAACTCTCTGTACACAGATGAAGCAGAACACCCTCGAAAAGCTCTACCACTGTATGCTCGACCGCAAACCCGTAATTGAGGTTGACGAAGCGCTTCGTCTTGCATCCCTTGGTTCTATCCAGAGAATGCTCGAAATGTCGCCCGCCTGAGTCGCGGGTATTCAAAAGTTTTTAAGGTTTTTGTGTAAAATATATGTATACTTCGCGCCTGACGGGCTCATCATAATGTAATAACAAAGGTGTTTTTACGTTTTGAAACAACTGTTGTACAAAAAAAAATGGCCGACACTGAACACCTGAAGCACCTTAAAGAGGGCGTTACCACCTGGAACCTTTGGCGCCATGAACATCCGGAGATTGTGCCTGATTTGCACGAAGCTCAGCTTGCCACATTTGATTTGCGGGCAGCAAACCTTTCCGCAGCCGATCTTGGTGGCGCAAACCTTGCAAAAGCGCGGCTTGTCGGGGTAAATCTTGCAGAAGCAGATCTTCGTGGTGCCGACCTCCGTGGTGCCGACCTCAGCAGGAGCAACCTTACAGGAGTCAATCTTAGCAAAAGCACTATCGATATTTGCACCATCTATCGCGAAATCGAGGGGTGTGATATTGGCGTTAACGGACTTTACTCACCCCTTACGGACTCGGCCGCCCTGTTCAGAATCGATCCTCCCGGCAACTCCATGCAAGGAGCCAACGCCGATGCCGTCATCGAAAGCTTGCGCCATGCCCGCAAGCTCCACACCTTTTCCCTTCTTCTCGCGGGTATCGCCATGCTCTTTATTGTCATCAAACCTAAAACCATCACGCTGCCCTACCTTTCAGGCTCGTTTAAATTCGACGACATCAGCTACGCCTTTCTTGCCATGATTCTCTCCACCTTTCTTTTGAGTCAGGTATCCTCTTTTATTGACTCTGCACTGCAAGGGGCCCACTATCTCAAAGATCGCAGGGCAGCCATGCTCGTAGGTCATTTTCCGTGGCTTCTTTCAAAGTACGAAAGTGAAGTGGCCAACCGGCGGCAGTCGAAAATCATGCGCTTCTTTCTGGTTTTTCATCCCGTCATCTATCTCTATTTTTTCCTGAAATGGGAACTGCTCTTCAGCGGCGACTGGGAAGGCCTCATGCAGCACTACAAAGAGATGCCGGTCATTTTTGCCGAGTATCTGCTGCCGGTCTTCTATGTTATCCTTCTCATGCTCTGTCGCCACATTTTCCGGCTTTCTGAAGGGTTTCAGAAACCGATTCTTTTCGATACCGAAACCGAACGAGGGCGCCACACCGAGATGGAACGCCTCGCTGAAGCGGTCGAAAAGCAGGCATCACGCACAGCCGAGCTTGTTGAGCTCATGCGCAAAAGGGAGGGTTGAGGATGGATCATGCAGGGCAACGTCTTATAGCGAATGAACTCTACAGGTTGAACCGTGCACTTCTGGCACTCAGCGATTGTAATCAGGCACTGCTTCATGCCAGTAATGAGTTGGATCTTTTGAATGAGATCTGTCGCATTGTTGTCGATATTGGTGGTTATAAGATGGCTTGGGTCGGTTATGCGGAACACGATCAGGAAAAGAGTATACGTCCGGTTGCTCAGGCAGGTTTTGATGAGGGTTACCTTGAAAAAATTACGCTTTGCTGGGCAGATGTTGATCAGGGAAGAGGGCCTGTTGGCACCTCAATCCGCACGGGACGGCCATGCGTTGTCAAAGATGTGCTTGAAGACCCGCATTTTTTGCCATGGCTTGAAGAGGCGAGAATGCGCGGCTATACCTCCATTCAAAGCTTTCCGCTAAAACAGGGCGACAGGGTGTTTGGTGCCCTCGCCATTTACTCCGTTATGGCGGATGCCTTCACTGCAGAAGAGACAAAGCTCCTCACCTCATTGGCCGACAATCTTGCTTATGGAATCTCTATGCTGCAAACCCGCAAGGAGCGGGAGCTTATGGAGGAAGAGCTTCGTCAAAGTGAAGCACGCTACAGGAGCCTTTTTCAGAACAGACATACCGTCATGCTGATCGTTGATCCGGAAAATGGTGCGATTGTTGACGCCAATCCTGCAGCAGTCATGTATTATGGCTGGGAGCTTGCTGAACTTTGCAAGATGAATATCAGCCAGATCAACCAGTTGACGGAGCAAGAGATTCTTTCGGAAATGGAACTGGCCCGCAATAAAAAGAGAAATTATTTTCTTTTCCGCCATCGTCGGGCCGACGACTCAATCCGCTATGTGGAAGTGTTCAGTGGTCCTATTGTCATGCAAAATCGCTCACTCCTCTATTCGATCATTAACGACATTACCGAGCGCACGCAGATCGAAAAAGCATTGTTTGAAAGCGAAAGAAGATTTCGCTCCATTACTGAACAAATTGTCGAAATGGTTTTTGTTACCGACGACAAGGGACATGTAATATATGTCTCATCCGTTATGGAAAATATGTTTGGCTACACTCCTCATGAGACTATAGGTCATCTTTTTAGCGATTATGTTGCTGAAGAGGAATTTTCAAGATCTTTTGTCATATTTAAAAATGCGTTAGAGGATTCTTTGATCGATCAGGTCGTCGAATTGCGGTTAAAGAAAAAAGATGGTTCACTCTTTTATGGAGAGGTTCATGTACGCCATTACAAGGATGAAAACTCTTTTGGCATCATCGGACTGATCCGCGATACTACGTATCGGAAACAACATGAGCAGGAGATACTCGAAAGCAAGCTGTTTCTCAAGGATATCTATGATGAGGTCAATCACTCTATCTTTGTTGTTGATGTTTTGCCTGACAGAATCTATCGCTTTAAGGGCATTAATCCGGTTCATGAAAAACTGACGGGTATCAGCAGTGATGAGATTGCCGGAAAAACACCTGAACAGTTGCTCCCACCTGTTTTTGCCGCACAGGTTCTTCAGCACTATGATGACTGCCTGCGTGAAGGTGCCTCAATTCACTATGAAGAACATCTGCCGTTCAAGGGTAAAGAGACGTTATGGGAGACGGTATTAAATCCTGTTCGTAATGAGAGTGGTACCATCCATCGAATTATTGGTACCAGTACCGATATCACGGAACGCCGCCATAACGAAGAGGAGAGGGTCAAACTTGAAATGCAGCTTCAGCAGTCACAGAAAATGGAAATGGTCGGAAGGCTGGCTGGGGGGATTGCCCATGACTTCAACAATATGCTGACGGTTATTCTCGGCCACTCTGAAATGGCCCTTGAACTCTTTGACCCATCCGATGAAGTGTATGCCGATATTGATGCTATTCGCCAGGCAGCAACTCGTTCGGCCGATCTAACCCGGCAACTCCTTGCCTTTGCCCGAAAACAGGTCGTCAGTCCGAGAGTTATTGAACTGAACACTGCGGTCGAAGAGTTACTTCCCATGTTGCGGCGTCTCATTGGTGAACATATTACGCTGAACTGGATTCCTGACTGTAAAAATTCCCGCATCAACATTGATCCATCGCAAATCGACCAGATTCTTGTCAACCTCTGTATCAACGCCCGTGATGCCATAAAGGGTAATGGCAGAATTATTCTTGAAAGCGGCAGTCATATCTCTCTTGATGTTGCCGGTGAAGCCAGAAATTTAGAGGAGCTTCCGGTTGACTCTGTTACGCTTTCAGTGCGTGATGATGGGTGTGGTATTGATCAAGACGATTTAAGACATATTTTTGAGCCATTTTTCACCACAAAAGAGCTGGGAAAAGGCACAGGGCTTGGATTGTCGATGGTCTACGGGATTGTCAAACAGAACAACGGCACCATCGAATGCCAGAGTGAACCGGGAAAGGGAACAGTTATCATGATTCATCTGCCCCTCTACAACGTTCAGTCGAAAAAGGATCAGGATAAACAAACGGAGCAATTGACTCATAAAAGCCACCAGACCGTTCTGCTTGTGGAAGATGAACTGCCCATTCTCAAACTCTGTAAGCTCATGCTTGAACGTAACGGCTACAAGGTGCTTGCAATAGGTACACCTGCGGAAGCTATCAGTGTGGCGAAAAATTATAACGGCACGATAGATTTGCTGTTGACGGATGTGATTATGCCTGAAATGAACGGATCTGAACTTTCAAAAAAGCTCCATGCATCCCGACCAGAGCTTAAAACGCTTTTTATGTCAGGTTTCACTGCCGACGTTATTGCCAACAACAGCCTTCCGAAAAGCGGGGTTAACTTTATCCAGAAACCCTTCAACATCAACTCGCTCTCCACAGCAGTGTACAACGTCCTGCATGGATAAAAAAAAGCACCCCGCTTGGCGCAGGGTGCTTTTGAAAAGCAGCTCTAAAAACGCTGATTTACTTTTTCGGAGCAATCGCCGCAGAGACACTCTGCAACGTCTGGTTCAGAGCGTTGGTTGCACTGCCAGCCAGTTCAATGACTGACTTGCCCAAAGGCTCAATGGCCTGAGAAGTGCTTTTCAATCCACTGGTCATCAGTTCGACTGACTGCTGAAGAAGTGTGCCGCCGGTATTGATCAAATTGGAAAGAGCGGCTGCGAGATCATTTGTTTCGTTTGCCATGATGTTTAGTATTGAGAGGTTAGTGAAAAAATAATGGTCAAACACTACTGCCGTCAAGGAAACGGCCCCTTTCGTCAAGTTAGAGTATTTTTATTAATTATACCAAGAGAATTCTTTCTGTCACCGCTTCTGTTGCCCTCTTGAAAAAAGCGCGGCGGCTTTACAGGCACCGGTT
>CAILXB010000324.1 GCA_903838025.1 uncultured Chlorobiaceae bacterium | reverse complement strand
TGATTCAGAAGAGATTTTTCATGCCATCGATGCCGCGTTGAAAGGGAAAAAATATTATTCAGGTGATGTGCTCGATATTCTCCTGAAAAAGGATGGTCCTTTGGAAGATGCGACCATCCTGACCACCTCGGAAATCGATATTGTCCGGATGATTTCGAGCGGTCTGTCAACAAAAGAGATTGCTGTAAAAAAGCATATCAGTTTTCACACCGTCATGACACACCGAAAAAATATTTTCCGTAAACTTGGCGTTTCGAGCAGCCCTGAGCTCCTGATGTATGCCATAAAAGCCGGATTGATCGACAATATCGAATACCACATTTGACGGGGTACCACATTTATGGTATACAAGATAACCGTTTAAGGGGATTCCCGTTGAAGGGTTTATTGATGATATTAATGTTATTTTCAACCACAAAAACTACGGAACAGCTATGGGACGCATCGCAAAAAAACTGACAGATCTTATCGGGAACACCCCTCTTCTTGAGCTTGGAAATTTTGGTCGTGAGCATGAGGCCCTGGCGACAATTCTTGCCAAACTCGAGTATTTCAACCCGGGCGGCAGTGTGAAAGACCGTATCGGTTTTTCAATGATTGAAGATGCTGAAAAAAAGGGATTGCTCAACAAGGAGAGCATCATTATTGAGCCTACAAGCGGCAACACCGGTATTGCACTGGCCTTTATTGCCGCAGCCAAAGGATACCGGCTGATACTGACCATGCCTGAAACCATGAGTATTGAGCGCAGAAACCTGCTCAAGGCGCTTGGTGCGGAGCTGGTGCTTACCCCGGGCCCCGAAGGAATGAGCGGCGCAATCAGAAAAGCTGAGGCACTCAACGCAGAGTATCCCAATTCATTTGTGCCGCAGCAGTTCAAAAACCCGGCGAATCCGGAAATCCACCGGAAAACAACGGCCGAAGAGATCTGGAATGATACTGATGGAAATGTTGATATCTTTGTCAGCGGCGTCGGAACAGGCGGAACGATTACCGGTGTCGGAGAGGTACTCAAAGAGCGGAACCCGGGCGTGAAAATTGTTGCAGTTGAGCCATTCGATTCGCAGGTTCTTGCCGGTGGCAAACCTGGGCCCCATAAAATACAGGGAATCGGCGCAGGCTTTATACCCGATATTCTCAATGCTGGCATTATTGATGAAATTATCCCGGTAAAGAACGAAGATGCCCTCCGCACGGGTCGCAAACTGGCCAAAACTGAAGGGCTTATTGTCGGCATCTCTTCAGGCGCAGCCGTCTACGCGGCTCTGCAGCTCGCACAGCGTGAGGAGAACAGAGGCAAACGCATCGTCGTTATCCTGCCCGATACCGGAGAGCGCTACCTTTCAACACTGCTCTACCAGTTTGAAGAAGAGCCTGTCAAGATCTGAGCTGGCAGAGCTATTTTTTATTAATACGAAGACTCTTTGCAAGAGGGAGATTGTACTTATATGGAAACGAACAGTGACCTGATCATTGAAGAGGCCATCAGGCTTTTATCCGGCCACGGTGATGCGGAATGTGACGCGTTAGGCCATCACGAGCAGTTGCTCCCCTCGATTGAAAAGCTCGAAGAGGTGGTTGAACTTCTCCGTTCAATCATCTTTCCAGGCTATTTCGGCGGGCCCGTGCTGCGCCAGCAGTCGCGCCACCACTTTCTTGGGGTACGCATAGAGAAACTCTATGGATTACTTGCAGGGCAGATTCTCAGTGTTCAACATTTCGATACCGGGAACAGCGATTCGGCCAACGCCGCAGAAAAAGCGGCCGAAACCGCAAGCCAGTTCATAGGGCTCCTCCCTGACATCAGGCGGAAATTATGCACTGATGTCAAGGCCATATACGATGGAGACCCGGCAGCAAAAAACTATGGGGAGATCATCTTCTGCTACCCCTCCATCAGGGCCATGATCAATTACCGGGCGGCACATGCCCTGCTCTCACTCGGCGTGCCCCTGATTCCAAGAATCATTGCTGAAATGGCCCATTCCGAAACGGGCATCGACATTCATCCCGGCGCCCATATTGGCGACCACTTCTGCATTGATCACGGTACGGGTGTGGTTATTGGTGAAACCTGCATTATCGGCAACCATGTGCGGCTCTATCAGGGCGTAACACTTGGCGCGAAAAAGTTTGCCCTCGACGACGAAGGCAACCCGGTCAAAAACCTGCCGCGCCATCCCATTATTGAAGACAACGTCGTCATTTACTCGAATGCCAACATTCTCGGAAGAATAACCATTGGCAAAAACTCGGTGATCGGAGGCAACGTCTGGCAGACCGTGAGCGTGCCGCCAAACTCAAGGGTACTGCAGCAGAAAGCGGTTGAAAGCAGTTTTACCGACGGACTCGGCATTTAATAATTCGGGAAGTTTACAAAAAGACCATGCAGTTTGAAACCCTTGCGATTCACGACGGACAGGCTCCAGACCCCCATACGGGATCGGTAACCTTTCCCATTTACCAAACATCTACCTTCGAGCGCGAAGACTTGCAGCATCACGGCGAATTCTTCTACTCAAGAATCGGCAACCCTACCCGAAAAGCGCTCGAGTCAACCCTTGCCCTGCTCGAAAACGGACGCTACGGCCTCGCCTTCGCCTCCGGAGTTGCAGCCACCCTCGCGGCACTTCAGGTGGTGAAACCCGGGGAGCATATTGTTGCGAGCAGCGATATTTACGGGGGGAGTTACCGCATTTTTGAGCAACTGCTCCGCCCTTTGGGGATCACCACAACCTACGCCGAAAGTGAAGCTACTGCGAGTTATGAGGCGGCTCTCACCCCAAACACCAGGCTGATCTGGATTGAAACACCAAGCAATCCGCTCCTCCAGATCTCCGACGTCCGGGCTCTTGCCTCACTGGCAAAAAAACGCGGTATTGTGCTCGCCGTCGACAACACCTTTTTAAGCCCCTACTTCCAGCGTCCGCTTGAACTTGGTGCTGATATTGTTGTCCACAGCACCACCAAATATCTTGGCGGACACAGTGACGTCATCGGCGGGGCCGTCGTTACCTCAGACGCCGCGCTGCACACCATCATAAAAAACTACCAGGCGGCAGCGGGGGCCATACCGGCTCCCTGGGACTGCTGGCTTATTCTTCGCGGCTTGAAAACACTCAAAATCCGCATGAAGGAGCATGAAGCGAGCGCCCTGCACCTCGCCAAAATCCTTGAACAGCATCCGGCGGTGGAGCGGGTCCTCTATCCGGGCCTCACCTCCCACCCGCAGCACGAACTGGCCAAGGAGCAGATGAGCGGCTTCGGGGGGATGATCACCTTTGCCCTGAAAGGGGGACTTCCGGCGGTAGAACAACTGGTGGGGCAAATCAAACTCTTTGTTCTAGCCGACAGCCTCGGAGGTGTAGAGTCGCTCATTGCCTCACCGGCCAAAATGACGCTTGGCGCACTCTCCCGGGAAGAGCGTGCTCGAAGAAAATGCACCGACAACCTCGTGCGCCTCTCCGTCGGCCTCGAAAATGCAAAGGATCTTGAGGCGGATCTGTTGAACGCCCTTCCGATGAATAGATAAAAGAAATAATGAAGAAATGTCACAAATGATTACTATTGAGCTGAACGGACAACAACAGCCACTCCCGACCGGTTCGACCATAAGCGATCTGCTTTCGATCATCGGCTCCGACGGAAAAAGCGTGGCCGTACTGGTCAACCAGCATATCATCCGCCCCGAAAACCGCCCGACCCACCTTCTGCAAGAGGGTGACCAGGTTGAGCTTCTTGTTTTCGCTGGCGGAGGCTAACCGATTATATTTTATTATGGATTTGTTACAACTCGGCTCTCACAGCTTCTCCTCCCGTCTGATTCTCGGAACAGGAAAATTCAGCAGTGCAGCGGTGATGCTCCAGGCCGTCAGGGCCTCCGGTGCGCAGCTCGTTACCGTGGCGCTGCGCCGCTTCAACCGCGAACAGGCTGAAGATGACCTTTTTGGCCCCCTTTCGGCAATCGAGGGGGTAACCCTCATGCCCAACACCTCGGGAGCGTCAACGGCCGCCGAAGCGGTTCGTGCGGCCCATATTGCCCGTGAACTCTCCGGCAGCCCCTTTATCAAGGTGGAAATTCATCCGAACCCGCAACATTTGATGCCTGACCCGATTGAAACCTTCGAGGCTGCCCGGATTCTGGCAAAAGAGGGCTTTCTGGTCATGCCCTACATCACCGCAGACCCGGTACTGGCCAAACGGCTCGAAGAGGTCGGATGCGCCGCAGTGATGCCTCTCGGATCGGCCATCGGCAGCGGCCAGGGGCTCGCCAGCGCCGCAATGATTGAACTGATCATCCGTGAAAGCTCCATCCCGGTCATCGTTGATGCCGGGCTGCGCTCCCCTTCCGAAGCCGCCCACGCCATGGAGATGGGGTGCGGAGCTGTGCTGGTTAACAGCGCCGTGGCGGTCGCGGGAAACCCTCCAGAGATGGCTGAAGCCTTTGCCGAAGCAGTCGCAGCAGGAAGAAAGGCATTCCGGGCCGGGCTCATGCAAAAAAGCGGTTCAGCCATAGCAACCAGTCCTCTCACCGCCTTTCTGGGGGTAAAAGCATGAAGGCGTCACCCGACTGGCTCACCGACGAACGCGAGACGGCTGCACTTGCCGCCATGCTTTCGCCCCATTCACCAAGCTCCCTCGAAGCACTTGCGGCAGAATCAAGGACAATCACCCTGCGCCGTTTCGGTCGCACCATGACGCTCTACGCCCCGCTCTACCTCTCCAACCACTGTTCAAGCGGTTGCATCTACTGTGGCTTTGCCTCCGACCGGAAAACCCTGCGCCACCGTCTTGAACCCGACGAAACCAGCCGGGAGCTGACGGCCATGAAAAAACTCGGTATCAGCGACGTCCTGCTGCTGACCGGTGAACGAACCGTTGCGGCCGATTTCGACTATCTGCGGCGAAGTGTCGAAATTGCCGCAAAAACGATGCAGCGCGTCTCGGTCGAAGCCTTTCCTATGAGTGTAAATGAGTACCGCGCCCTTGCCGACTGCGGCTGCACCGGTATCACCATCTACCAGGAGACCTACAACCGCGAACGCTACGAAGCGCTGCACCGCTGGGGGCCAAAAAAAGATTTTATTGACCGGCTTGAAACCCCGGCAAGGGCACTGGAGGGAGGCATTAAAAATGTCGGGCTCGGCGTCCTGCTTGGCCTTTCCGATCCGGTTGAAGATGCACTGAGCCTCTACCGCCACCTGCGCCACCTCGGGCGTACCTGGTGGCGAGCAGGCATGTCGCTCTCCTTTCCGCGCATGAGGCCCCAGACCGGCGGCTATGAGCCCCCCTTCGCCGTTGATGATCACCTGCTCGCCCGCATGATCTTTGCATTCCGCATCGCGCTTCCGGATACCGAGCTGGTACTTTCAACAAGAGAGAGCGCCGCCTACCGCGACGGCATGAGCAGCCTTGGCATCACCCGAATGAGCATTGAAAGCCGCACCACCGTTGGCGGCTACCATGATACAGAGAAGAAGGAGACGGGGCAATTTGAAATTTTTGACGACCGCACGGCCAAAGAGTTCTGCGCGGCCCTGCGCAAACAAAACATCGAACCGGTCTTTAAAAACTGGGAGCCCGCCTACAACGGCCCGTCTTCAGAGCAAAACCGTGCAACCACCCACCCTTTAGCAACACAACCATGCCACTGACCGACCAACAGCGGGAGCGATACGCCCGCCACCTCGCACTGCAGGAAATAGGCGAAAAGGGGCAGGAAAAACTGCTTGACGCAAAAATGCTGGTAATCGGTGCCGGAGGGCTCGGTTCCGCCGTAGCGTTTTATCTTGCGGCTGCGGGCATAGGCACCATCGGCATCATGGACGGCGACAAAGTCGATCTCAGTAATCTCCAGCGCCAGATTCTCCATACCACCGACTCCATCGGGCAGGAGAAGGTTGCATCCGCCGAGGAGCGACTACACGACCTCGACCCCGACATCAAGCTCACACTCTACCCCTTCCGGCTCACCGCCGAAAACGCACCGGAGATTCTCGCTGCCTACGACTTTGTGATCGACGCCACCGACAATTTCGACTCAAAATTCCTCATTGCGCGTGCCTGCCACAACGCGGCAAAACCCTACTCCCACGCTGGTATCAGGGAATTTTACGGCCAAACCATGACCGTCCACCCCGGCAAAACCGCCTGCTACCAGTGCGTTTTCCACGAAGAGGGAGCACCTGCCCCTACCATGCCAAAAGGGCCACTTGGAGCGCTCCCCGGCCTCATCGGCACCGTACAGGCCACCGAAGCGATAAAATATATTCTCTCTATCGGAGCCCCCCTCGTCAATACACTCCTGACCTGCGATGCCCTCTCCATGACTATGCGCAAAGTAAGTGTCCAGCGTGACCCCTCCTGCCCGATCTGCGGAGCCTCACAGCCTGAATAAAGGCCATTCTGAACGTTGCAGGTGTGCCGTAACGAATGTACATTACGGCAATGACCGGCACATCTTTCATAGAACGGCCCGCATCGCAGGAACGATATGCCAACTCCATAACCAACGGTAGCAATGGAAAAAATAGCCGCAATACTCATTGCAGCCCACTTCATGGGTGACTTTTTTCTCCAGCCAAAAAAAATGGTACGCAACAAGCGGCTGCCGCTCATGCTCATTCTGCATGGCGCAATACACGCCGCAACCACCTGGCTGCTGCTTCAGCTCTGGAACTGCTGGGAGGCTCCCCTCTCTGTTTTCGCCTTTCATACCATCATAGACCTCACCAAGCAGCGATTCGGGAGAGAGAATGCGGCCACCTTTATTGCCGACCAGACCGCGCATCTCTTCAGCCTCATCGTCCTTGCAGGTTTTCTCACCCACGGCGCAGAAGGAGTGGTATTCTCCGGTATTGGATACCAACTCTTTACAGGCTTTGCTGGCTTGATAGCAACCATCAGGGGTGCAGGTTTTCTTATCACACTCTTCACCAGAGAGCTCATCAACAGGAACAATCTCAAACTTGACGGGCTGCAAAACGGAGAGGCACTTATCGGTCAACTGGAACGAGGGCTGATCTTCCTCTTTTTCATGGCAGGACAACCCTCAATCATCGGATTTCTTCTTCTGGCCAAAGCAATCCTGCGTTTCGAAGAGTCAAAAAAACAGAGGCAGGCTGAATACATTCTTGTCGGCACCCTGCTCAACTTCGCGGCAGCCACTGCAATCTCATCGGCCACCCTGTGGGCTATGCGGCTCTAACATCATCACTCCTGTTTATTTCACAAATTCCTTCGCAATAAGCCCCAAGATGTCTTATACTTCGTTTTCGTTCACTCTCTGAGTCAACAGTCCTGAAAAAAGGATGAATCAATCTGTACTCCCCTTTTCCCCGGCCTCAAACGGGAAAAGCTCTTTACCTCTCCCCTGTTCCGAACACGGAAAATTTCTCCACGGCCATTTCAGCACCAACCCTTTCGAACCTTTCGAAGAAAAGCCCGTCAAACCATGATGCAGCAGTATAGCAGCAGCTCCTACCTTTTTGGAGGCAATGCCCCTTATATCGAAGATCTTTACGAAGCCTATCTCGACAATCCCGGTTCTGTTTCTGAAAGCTGGCGAGCCTACTTTGACGCCATGCAGAATGTGCCGGGAGCCAACGGTGACGCTCCGGATATTGCGCACTCCCCTGTCCAGGCATC
>CAILXB010000323.1 GCA_903838025.1 uncultured Chlorobiaceae bacterium | reverse complement strand
TAATCTCCTGTAATCTTTTTCTGGCAACGTTCAACTCCTTTAAAGGTGTTGTCTGTTTTTTTTTTGATAAAGACGTGCAGAATTATGATCTTTTTGCCTTTTAAATAGCAATAGAGCGCTCTGCCTATACCATCCCGTCCTTTTGGTCTCATTTCAAAAAGGCCATCCCCCATTGCTTTGGTATGGGGCATCCTCACATTTGGACCGTACTCTTTTAAAAGGAGCGAAATTTTTCTGTAATCAGCCTTGATGCTGGAGGGCCATCCCTCAATAGTATCTATAACTCATGCGTAAAGTTAGCAATTACGATAACTACAAACAAATAATTTCCACGATGCTTTGTTTTGCCTGATCGTTGATGCATTCAAATTGGGCGTTACGGTCAGCTCTCCTCTTTCCAAGAAAAACAAGAATTATGGCAATTCGGGGATGAGCTGTTTACCCCCATCGTTCTCAAGTGTCCATCCACTTTTGCGGCAAGCGCATCCACCTCTTCGACAAGCTGCGGCAGTGGTGTGTCGTAGCGTTCGGCCAGTTGGCGGATGCGACCGGTGAGGGTTTGCGATACGCGGTCGAGTTCCCCCTGCACAACGGTTGAGAGGCTTGCCATCCACTTGTTGTCGTCTACTACCAGCCTCTTGATGTTTGCGTCGGTGTACAAAGAGATGAAAAATGCTTTTCATTCAGATCAAAGCTCTGTACAATGTACAGGAGAATGCTATTTTGTCTCATCACACAAAGGCTTTTTTGAGATTTCAAATTCTCGCTAATATCTCTTAAACTACTTCTAAATATGAGCTTGATCGTATCGGGTCGAGTGCTCTTTGATGCGTATGTAGATTTGAACCTCTATCAGATTGAGGAAGAGTTTATGAAACGTATGTGGAACGAGGAGGGCTTGTCATGAAAGGAGCTATCGGGAAAATAAGCATCAACGGGTTCAAATTGATTCGTGAGTTAAAAGAATTGGAACTCAGGGATCTCAACATCATTGTTGGAGCTAATGGCTCCGGAAAAAGTAATTTCGTCCAGCTCTTTCAGTTACTTATGGCGATGACGCGCAAGGGGATGCAGAAGTTTATTCTTGAAAATGGCGGTGCGGACAATTTTCTGCACAACGGCCCCAAGAACACTTCAGCAATAACTGTCGAGTGTGAATTTGAGTCACACAGTGAGCATAGAGCAGGATCGAATTTCTATCGTTTTGAATTGAGCCCTACCGTGGGAGAGACATTTCTTGTCAGTGAAGAACGAAAAGATGCGACTACCAACTGGTGTTCTTATGGAAGCCCATCACTGGAAAGCGGGTTATATGACGAGAGAAATGAAAAATCTGCTGTTAATAATTTCAATGGGATCGGCCATTTTGTCTATGAGTCCATTGCTCACTGGATGGTGTACCACTTTCATGATACCAGTTCAACGGCTCCTATGCGCCGATCTGAAATTGTCGAAGACAATAATCTTCTGAGGAGCAATGGCAGCAATATTGCACCGTTTCTGCTGCGATTAAAAAATGAGGAGTTGTTCCATTCTTATTATCAGGAAATTGTTAATGCAGTTCAGCTTGTCATCCCGTTTTTTGACGATTTTCGCCTTGATGTGCTCAAAATGGGTGAGACTGAAAAAGTCAAGCTCAGTTGGGGGCAAAAAGGTTCCGATTTTCCGATGCAGCCCTATCACCTCTCCGATGGTTCCATAAGGTTCATCTGCCTTGCGACGGCACTTCTTCAGCCTTTTCCACCATCCACCATAGTAATTGATGAACCGGAACTTGGCTTGCATCCCGAAGCGATCAGGATTCTTGGTGAGCTTGTTCTGGATGCAGCCAAACGGACTCAGATTATTATTGCCACGCAATCTCCTCTGTTGCTTGATCAGTTTTCCATCGAGGATATTATTGTGGCGAATCGCAAAGGGGGGCAATCCACTTTTGAACGATTACATCATGAAGATTTCTATGAATGGCTGAATACTTATTCGGTCGGAGAACTCTGGACGAAGAATGTCATCCAGGGAGGTACGAGCTATGAATAAGTATGCCGAGGTAGTTGTTCTGGTAGAGGGGCCAACAGAACAGCAATTTGTAAAGCAGTTACTTACACCGTATCTGGCGCAACGAGGGGTATATCTTACTCCCATTATTTTGGATAAGCCCGGAGAAAAAGGTGGTGATGTAAAATTTGCACGTGCCAAAAACGATATCGAAAAACATCTCAAGCAAAGGCAAGATACTTGTGTGACGATGCTGGTTGATTATTACGGTATACGAAGTGATTGGCCGGGATATTCGGAGTCAAAAAAACAAGCTGAGCATACTCGCAAAGCTCAAATCATGAACCAGGCGACTCATGATGAATTCAAAAAAACTTCAACCGGCATTGCAATTGCCAAGGCAATCGGTATCCCGAAGATGCGAGAAGCTTGTCCGTTATTCAATACCTGGGTAACTGCACTCGAAAATTTGGGGCACTGACAATGCCCCATCATCACATCCATGACTCCGCCGTCAGAGGGTAAGCATTCCAAACATTATACCCGTGTCATTTCTCACTGCGTTCGGGATGACAGGCGAACACATCATTGTACCCCCATCGTTCTCAAGTGTCCATCCACTTTTGCGGCAAGCGCATCCACCTCATCAACAAGCTGCTGTAGCGGTGTGTCGTAGCGTTCGGCCAGTTGGCGGATGCGACCGGTGAGGGTTTGCGATACGCGGTCGAGTTCCCCCTGCACAACGGTTGAAAGGCTTGCCATCCACTTGTCGTCTACTACCAGCCTCTTGATTTCGGCCTCGGTGAGTTTGGGGTAGTGCTGGTAGGTCAGTGTGTCGAGCGAAGCCTCCAGCTCCTTCACTGCACGTTTGAGGAGGCTCTCTCTCCCGGCGAGTACGAGCCAGCTTTTAAGTATGGCGAACTCCTCCCTGTCCTCCCTGTCACCCTTGATCTCCTTGAGACGCTCATTGACCTCAACCTTGGCAATCTTTTCGAGGGCACCGAGACAGCCCTCCTCTCCTCCGTGCTCCTCTTCCAGTTCGGTGAGGCTGGCAGTGGCTGGCTTGACCTCCGGCAGGGGCAACCTGAGGCGGGCGTAGCCGGGGCGCAGGGGTTCAAAGAGTGTGGTACGCACTCCGGGGAGGAGCTGCCAGTAGTCGGCCAGAGCGTCGATGTCACGCTCAGGGATGCCGCCGTTCAGGTGGCCGTTGATATCCTGCAGGTCTTCCGGTTCGGCGCTGTCGATGTAGCGTGGAAGGTTGAGGTTGATGTCGTTTTTCGGGTCGGCAATCTCTGCGAACGGCACCATGCGGGCGTAGTGCGGAGTGTTGGCCTGCCGGGCAAAGGTATCGACAATGCGGTGAATGTCTTGCTCGCGCAGGCGGTGGTTGATGCTCTGGTGTTGGCAGGCGAAATGCCGATGACTTTGGCGATAATGCGGTTCACCTCGGAGGGGGTGTAAAAACTGCCCCTTGAGAAAGGAAGAAAAGGAGGTAAACCACCACAAAATAAGAGCCGGGCTGAATCAACAATCTTTCAAAAAAAGAATAACGTTAACATCGTAAAGTGGTGCCAATATTTTGTAACTTTTCGGAGGTTGTCGCCATATTGCCCTTTGCAATAAAATGTGTCAATACACTATACGTGCTTTACAATTATTTTACATCAGAGAAACACAAAAATCATAACAATCTGCCCGAAAATTTTAAATTTAGAGTTATAAAAACTCATGGTGTATAATAAGACTGAATTTTAAACGGAGCCCTTGAGTAAGGGCTATTATCATGAAGAATATTGCCACATATTTTCACTTGATGACGACGCAGTTATTGTTTTCAAGCAGATATATTATATCACTGAAACAGAGAATAACTCTTGAGGCCGCAAGAGCTTTCGTGATAAAAGCGGTATTGGACAGTCTTTTTCCGAGTTATGTTACTCTTGATCACAAAGAGCCAACTCATCAGCATAATGAATCAACTCGTCACCATAAGTGTCAAGCTCACCGACATGACTGCTCGGTAAAAGAATTTATCATACCCGATGCCATTACTCGAAAAAACACCGTAACAGCAATCTACTCTTCGATTAAAAATCAAATAAAAATGACTACCAAAATAGAAAAAATACGCCACAATCGGATTTTGATTGCAATAATAATACTGTCTTTCTGTATAGCTATCGTTTATTGCATTCACCTTGTTGCAACAAACATTCATCCCGCATCGTTTGTAAACGCTTTTGACTGGCTTTTTGCGGTATCGTATCCTCTGCCAAACTGGTATATCGTTATAAGTAGCATTGCTTTAGTGTTTTGTTTCATAAAAGTTCTTGACATAGTACAATTGAAATCGGATCTTGATGATGTAACGGTTGCTTTGGTCAAATGGTGGCCTGTAGAGCCAGGGTCAATTCCTTCCGATGTCTCAGTCTCCTTCAGATACCTTGAAAAAAAATTACATCTAAAAAAAGGCTCCATCAACGTTGAGTTAATGGATATGATTGCCAGCCGCAAGGGTTTTAAACGGAAATTTGGCGGCCACACCAGTGCAATTTATGAGTTTGATTTTTCCTGAAAATGCAGACCAAGGTGCTCGATGTTATGACCAAATACTCACGGAATCGAGACGGATCTTCAATTCAATTTTGAAAGCTCTCGACGGTACAGGGCGAAACTAATAGAATCGAATCAGCGGAACAGGGAAAGATGATCGGGAAGGAATCAGCCTTCCAGGCGCTGTATTGAAGCGCCCGGAGAGAACTGAACATGATTTTCCTGGCGGGAACTAAGCGTTGGCCTTTTTGGTGGCTTTTGCGCGAAGATTGACGTCGAGGATTTTCTTTCTAAGCCTGATGCTCTGGGGTGTTACTTCCAGAAGCTCATCGTCGTTGATGAATTCAAGTGCCTGCTCAAGCGAAAGAATTTTTGGCGGAGTGAGACGAAGTGACTCATCGGTGCCAGAAGAGCGCATGTTGCTCAGCTTTTTCGTTTTGCAGACGTTGAGGGTAATGTCGAGCCCTCTTGTTGATTCGCCGACAATCATGCCGCCATAGACCTTGGTGTTTGGTGAAACAAAAAAGGTGCCACGGTCTTCAAGGGCGCTAAGTGCATAAGCAACACAGATACCGGCCTCAGAGACGACCAGTGCACCAGTCTCGCGTGAAGGCAGTTTTCCTTTAAATGGCTGATAGTCGAGGAAGACATGCGACATGATTCCCTCTCCTTTGGTGTCGGTGGTAAACTCAAGATTGTAACCGATCAAACCTCTGGTTGGAATTTCAAATTCAACCCGGACCATTCCGCCGCGAAGCGTGCCCATAAAGGTCATCTCAGCCTTTCTGCGGCCCATCTTTTCGATAATCACACCGGTATACTCTTCCGGAATATCAATAGTCACGTGTTCGATCGGCTCAAGCAGTGTGCCCTCTTCGTCACGGTGCATGATCACTTCCGGCCTTGCAATGGCAATTTCGTAGCCTTCGCGCCGCATGGTCTCGATCAGTACGGAGAGATGAAGCTCTCCGCGTCCTGAAACACGGAAGGTATCGGGGCTCTCCGTCTCCTCAACGTTGAGGGCGACGTTGGTCATTTTCTCTTTCATCAAGCGCTCGCGGATTTTGCGGCTGGTGACCTCTTTGCCTTCCAGTCCTGCAAAGGGAGAGTCGTTAACCGAAAAAAGCATGGAGAGGGTTGGCTTGCTGATATCGAAAGAGGCAAGCGAAACCGGATCCTCAACGGAGGCAAGGGTCATGCCAACAGTGGCATCAGGAATACCGGCGATTGCGATGATATCACCTGAGGTAGCCTCTTTGGCCTCAACCTTCTGCACTTTGTCGAACTGAAAAACTTTTGTTACTGTTCCCTTGCCTATCACACCATCCGGACCCACTACGGCAAGCTGGCTGCCGGGGCTTACCTTGCCGCGATGGATGCGACCGATAGCTATTTTGCCAATGTAATCGCTGTAGTCAAGTGTGGTAACCAGCATCTGGAAACCGCCATCGTCGTGAGCAATTGGTGCTGGAATCTCCTTGATGATCATGTCGAGCAGAAGGCTCATATCACCATCGGCGTCATCCATGCTGTACTTTGCAACACCATGTTTTGCGGAGGTAAAGATATAGGGGAAATCAAGCTGGTGCTCTTCGGCGCCGAGGGCAATGAAGAGGTCAATAACCTGATCGTGCACCTTGACTGGGTCAGATTGCGGGCGATCAATTTTGTTGATGACCACAATAGGTTTCAAATGCAATTCAAGAGCTTTGCGCAGCACAAACTTGGTCTGCGGCATAGGCCCTTCGAAAGCGTCCACGAGAAGCAGTACGCCGTCAACCATCTGCAAAATACGCTCAACCTCGCCGCCAAAATCGGCATGACCGGGAGTGTCAACTATATTGATCTTGTGATCGTTATAAACTGCTGCTGCGTTTTTTGAAAAAATAGTAATGCCCCGCTCTCTTTCCTGGGGATTTGAGTCAAGTACGCGTACGTTTACCTGCTGATTTTCCCTGAAGGCGCCTGTTTTCTGAAAAATGGAATCAACAAGCGTTGTTTTTCCATGATCAACGTGGGCAATAATGGCAATATTTCTGATATTCTTTGTCAAACTCATCTTTTTATCCTTGTAAATAAGTATATTTGTGCTTCGTATCGGGCGGAATATACATTTTTTCTTTGTAATAACGGCCACAATCTTTGTCCGGTTGTAGTTGTGCGCGTGCGCGATTACACAGGCTCAATCGCAAAAAACAACCGGCTTCATATTTTACCTCCTGAACCACACCATGAACAATATATTACTCGACAATCTGCCACTGCTTATCCTCAACCAGCTCGTTTCAGTCTTCTACCTGATCACGACGTTTCTCTACGGTGCCGATTTTTTTCGCGACCGCCAGTTTGCCCAAAAATACAAACAGCCTTTTCTGGCATTGACGGTTTTCACTCATGTGGTCTACCTCGGACTTCTTACCTCGATTGAAGGGTACAAAATCAACTATTCGACGGTGAACCTGATGACCATGGTAGGGCTCACCCTGACCATTACCTATCTTTTTATAGAGTTTACAACAAAAAGTGACAAGACTGGATTTTTTATCATCTCTTTTGCGGCTGGCGCACAGCTTATCTCCTCCATCCTGACAACCCAGATTTCAACTGTCGGCCATCCATTCACCGGTATTGGTATTGGGGTACATCTGATTGCGGCCATTTTCGGCTTCAGCGCCATCGCAATTGCCGGTCTGTACAGTATTCTCTACCTGCTGCTTTTTCGCCAGATAGAGCAAAACCGTTTTGAATTGCTTTTTCAGCGCCTGCCAAACCTTGAGGTGCTTGAAAAACTCACCATGCACGCCGTGGCTTTCGGATTTCTGTTTCTTTCAATTACCCTTTTTGCTGGCATGATTGAACAGAAGGCTTACAGCGAGACGATCAACCTCCTCGAGCCAAAACTTGTTACCCTGATCATCATCTGGCTGCTCTATGGCACGGGTATCTTTGTCAAGCCGATCATCGGTTGGGATATCAAACACATGGCTTACCTCTTCATCTTTCTCTTTGTCTTCGTCACCATACTGATCGTATTGATGACCTTTTTCTCACCAACATTCCATGGACTCACCTTTTAAGTATCAGGTTCTTTGAAAATACAGGCATTTAGAATATATTTAGCGATAATTGATTTGTTCCAGACGCAGCATTTTCATCGAATTGTACGTCATCAGCTCACTTAAACAACCCTGCCATGAACATCATTTCAGTTGGTGTCAATCACAAGACCGCACCTATTGAAATCCGCGAAAGAATCTCCCTTTCAGAAGTTCAAAACAAGGAGTTCATTACCGGCCTTATCTCCAGCGGACTTGCCCATGAAGCCATGGTCATCTCTACCTGTAATCGCACTGAGCTGTATGTTGTTCCTGCAATGCATGAGGTGAGTTGCGAGTACCTCAAGGAATATTTAATCTCCTTCAAGGATGCACGCAAGGATGTTCGGCCTGAACATTTTTTCAGCCGTTTTTACTGCGGCACGGCACGTCATATTTTTGAGGTGGCAAGCGCCATTGACTCACTGGTGCTCGGTGAGGGCCAGATTCTTGGGCAGGTCAAAAATGCCTATCGTATTGCCGCTGAAGCACAGTGCGCTGGCATTCTCATCACCCGTCTCTGCCACACAGCATTCAGTGTGGCCAAAAAGGTAAAGACGAAGACCAAGATCATGGAGGGCGCTGTTTCGGTAAGCTATGCGGCTGTTGAGCTTGCCCAGAAAATTTTTTCAAACCTTTCGATGAAGAAGGTGCTGCTTGTTGGTGCAGGTGAAACCGGCGAACTGGCAGCGAAACACATGTTTCAGAAAAATGCCCGCAATATTGTTATTACAAACCGGACGCTTTCGAAAGCTGAAACGCTGGCTGAAGAGCTCGGCACAAACAAAGTCTTGCCCTTTGAATCGTTCAAGGAGCATCTGCACGAGTTTGATATTATCATAACGGCTGTCAGTACGAAGGAGTACGTACTCAGCGAAGCAGACATGCACCAGAGCATGATCAAACGTCGGCTGAAACCGGTCATTATTCTTGATCTTGGATTACCGAGAAACGTTGATCCTGACATTGGCAAGCTTCAGAACATGTTCCTCAAGGATATTGATGCCCTCAAACACATCATCGACAAAAATCTTGAAAAAAGAAGCCTTGAACTTCCAAAAGTCCAGGCCATCATTGATGAGGAGCTTGTTGGTTTTGGTCAATGGATCAATACACTGAAAGTGAGGCCCACCATTGTGGATCTTCAGTCGAAATTCATTGAGATCAAGGAAAAGGAACTCGAACGGTACCGTTACAAGGTCAGCGAAGAGGAACTCCAGCGAATGGAGCACCTTACTGACCGCATCCTGAAAAAAATCCTGCACCACCCCATAAAAATGCTCAAGGCACCAACTGACACGACAGACTCGATGCCAAGCAGAGTCGATCTTGTGCGCAACGTTTTCGATCTTGAAGAACCAAATCAGTCACACTAAATAAAAATACGTAATCGCTTTGAAAAAACAGCTTATCATCGGTACCAGATCCAGCCCGCTCGCTTTGTGGCAGGCAGAATTTACCAAGGCGGAACTCTCCAGGCACTTTCCTGAACTCGATATCACGCTCAAACTGGTTAAAACAACCGGTGACAAGCTTCTCGACTCTCCCCTTTCGAAAATCGGGGATATGGGGCTCTTTACCAAGGATATTGAGAAGCATTTGATTACCAAAGAGATTGATTTGGCCGTTCACAGTCTTAAGGACGTTCCGACAAGCACCCCTGATGGGCTTCTTATCACCTCCTTCACCGAACGTGAGG
>CAILXB010000322.1 GCA_903838025.1 uncultured Chlorobiaceae bacterium | reverse complement strand
CCGCGCAAAACCTCGTAACCGTTTTCCTTGAGTTCCGGCTCGTATTTCGACAGATAATTGTCTATTGTCCTTGGGGTAACTTCAAAAAAAGCGGCTACTTGCTCTTTACGCAGTACTACCTTGCCATTGAATTCGATTCCCGTTATGCCTATGCTTTTCTGGATTTCAGCAACGGCGTAGGGATTGTTGAGGATGTTCTGCCGGTCTATATTGGAAACTGTTAAATCTTTTGCCATGGTAGCGCTCCCTTATACTGTTTTAAAGAGAATCTGGTTGTGCTTTTCCTTCTGCATGTTGTGGGCGTTGAAGGTTTGCACGGCGTTGGCTTTGAGCTGGTCGTTGCCGTGGAAGGCGGAGTCGAGGCAGAGGAACTGCTGGGGGTTGAGCTCAATGACCGCGTCAATCAGCTCTTTGGTAACGCTCTCTTCGAGACAGAGCAGAAGTGCACCGTCGGAGACGGAGAAGAGCTCTTTTCCGGTGATGGTTTTGGTTTCGATGTTGCCGGTCAGAGTAAAACCGGCTTTGAGGAGGATTTCATAGAGCAGCTCTTCTGGTGTAGCTTTGGCATCAATATGGTCGATGTGCAGCACGAGCTGATCAAGAATTCGCTCAGGTGAAGCTGAAGGCTCAAGCTTCTGCCTCTGGCGGAAATTGGATTTGTCGAGCTTGAGCACCTTGAAGCCTCGGTCCTGCTTGGCGGCATTGTCGAGATCAAGCTTGCCCTCCTCTTCAGAGTTGAGCTTGTTGATGACCCGGCGGATGCGCTCCTTGCCGATATCGGCTATGGTTTTATAGCCTGCCTTGAAGGCTTCGCTCTCAGGTGCGCAGGGTTCAGGGAGCTGGACAAGGATGAATTTGCGGTTGCCGTTGTCCTGTTTGTTCAGGTCGAGAACGGCATGAGCGGTGGTGGCTGAACCAGCGAAGAAGTCGAGGATGAGGTCAGATGGAGTCGTCGTCATCGCAAGCATACGGGCAATGAAGGATGATGGCTTTGGATAATCAAAAACATCTTTACCTATCAAAGCATCAACCTCTTTTGTTCCATTATCAATAGTCCCAGTATCTTTATAATTCCAAAGATTGATAGGAACAATCCCTTCTTGTAGCTCAGACAAGAATCTTTTTAATCGAGGAAATTCATTATTACCCTCTTTTCCCCAATACAAACGATTTTCCTTGGTGTGTGTTTCGTATTGTTCCCTGCTATATTTCCATGCGTTAGTTGGATGAGATATCCACGTCTTTTTGTACGGATTAAATACCGGATAAGAAAGATTTTGGCGTTGTTCCAGAGTTCTCTGACTGATATATGAAACACTCGTCCAGCTTCCCCTTTGATCGTTATCTGGATTAGAGTATATGGAATTTGCCTTTTCAGTACGGGGTTCTCTAATCACTTCGCATACGTCAGATTTTCTAAACAGAATGGTGTGATCATAAACCGAGGACATTAGTTTCGCATCATTATTCCTGGTGAAACGTTTTTCCCATATAATGTCAGCCACAAAATTCTCCTCTCCGAAAATCTCATCGCACAGCTTTCGCAGATTACTCACTTCATTATCGTCAATGCTGATAAAGATCACCCCATCATCCCGAAGCAGATTTCTTGCGAGATAGAGCCTCGGGTACATCATGTTCAGCCATCGGGTGTGGTAGCGTGGGTTTTCCTGTGCATTTGCGGACTGGCTGTCCTTCCATCGCCCCTCATGCCCGGCATACTCCAGATAGGTCTCAAGGCTTTCGCTGAAGTTGTCGGGGTAGATGAACTCTTTGCCGGTGTTGTAGGGCGGGTCGATGTAGATCATCTTCACCTTGCCGTAGTAGCTGGTTTGAAGCAGCTTGAGCACTTCGAGGTTATCGCCTTCGATAAAGAGGT
>CAILXB010000321.1 GCA_903838025.1 uncultured Chlorobiaceae bacterium | reverse complement strand
TATGACGCAGCCAGCCAGACAAACGGGAGGTGAGCTTCGTCAGTAATCGGGGGTTAAGTGCCTGATCCAGATTGTCAATAGCCAACAATCGAGGCACTTGCGGCAAAAGGCAGAGCAAGGCGCAGAAGATAACGTAAAGCGCTCCTTCACTGGCATCGTAAGCCGTCAGCTCGTTGCGGCTGCTGTTCATAAAGCGGTCAGTAAATTTCAGCATCAACTTTGTGCGCGGTACGTTGGGCGAGAGCAAGGCTGCACCGTGGCTGGTGACCTGGATGTCGGAGACCCAGTCAATCAATTCAAGTACCTGATCAAGCACCTCCGTTGTATCGCCCTCTGCATCGCTCAGGTTTTTGCGCAAGGCATCGAATCCTTCAGCCAGTTGCCCGCCGTTCAGCCCAACGGGAGCACGCGACTGCATATCCGGCGCGATACCCCGCAAAGTCGGAGTGTTGGGGCAGTAGATGGCAAACTCTTGTAAACGCTGCAACAACTGAGCAGCAATATTGCCAGGTTCCAGGTCAACAAGCTTCAAGGCAGCCAATCCGGCTTGCTTGTTGAGGTTTATCCTCATGTTGCGCACACCACGGGAAACAAACTCGTGTTCACCATCGGTTAAAAATTCGGTTTTGTACGACCAGGCTGGCTCAGGTGCATCAAGCGGGTTCAGCAGGGAGACCCGATAGATTTCATTCGCTTCACCCTCCGCCGAAATCAAAATTTGAGGGGGCGTAGATTTGGAAGCAAACGAGCTTTTATAGAGGCGAGGCAAGCCAGCCCTGACTCCACGCCGAAGCAAGCTTTCATCATCAACGACTCCGTTGGCTGCCGCACCAAGCACGCCAAGAGCTTCGAGTATATTGCTCTTGCCTGCCCCGTTTGCACCAATGAAGCAGTTAACCCTTCCCAGTGAAATACTCTCTGAGTAGATGGACTTGAAGCCATCAATCTTCAATGTGCGAATCATCATATCAGTCGGGTTTTTCCGGTTAAGAGTTCCTGCATCATGGCCTGCTTGAGGTTGCGGGTTTTATCTCGGCGCTTTTCGAGGGCTGCAAGCTCGGTATCCATATCGGAGAGGACTGCGGCGATGGCGGTTTGCTCTGGGAGCTCTGGTAGAGTGATTTCAATACTTGATAGGGCTGCCGCGCTGATATGCACCACAGCGTCACCCTGCCCCTTACTCGCTTTCTGTGCATTGAAGGATGCCGTATTGCAGTAGTATCCCATAAACATCGCATTTGCAGCAGCAAGCCGAAGAATCACGGTATCTCCACCCGCATACGCCTCGCAATTATCAACAAAAGCAACGCACTTGCCGATATCCTCCTTGGTTTCTCCAGAACCAGCAAACAACAAGTCACCTTGTTTCAAACGAGTTGCAGTTTCAGCAACCTCTACTGAAATCCAGGAATTGAACTGTTTGATATAGTCGTTGTGATGCGTATAAATTTCTCCGTAACGAATACATGGCAGGCTGTCGCTTTTTGCTTCGTCCTTCCTGACTCTGCTCCCCTTCAAGAAAGTCCCGACATCCCCTAACCGCTTCACCTCCCACTCGCCGCTGAAATCAGGAAGGCGGGTTTTGCCAGTGAGGAGTTGCTGCATGGCTGCTTGCTTGATGTTGCGCTCTTTGGTGATGAGCCGCTCCAGCCCCTCCAGCAGCACATCCACATCGCTCAGTCAGCTTGTAACCGGGTTTCACCTCTGCACTCATGCCTTCCCCTCCTTTCCCGCTACAATCGGAAGTGAACGAAAGGTTGCTACCGTGAGGGTTTGCATCTGACGGATAGCGATCTGGTTGAGCCGTTTCAGACGGTCGCCGCCTGCTTCAGTTCTAAACCTCTCGAATTCGAAGGTTTTAGAATCTTGGCTGTTCCACATATTGATCTCAACGGCTATGTCATGATGGAAAAAAATGACGCTGATTTTGAAGCTGTTGAGCCCCGCATTGCTTTTAATTATGGCAAATTCGCCACAATTAAAACCATCGTTGCCACTGCTGACGATGCTGACCGCTGTTCCCTGAACACGCACTGTAGATTTCATGTATTTGCTCACAGAGTAATATTACCGAGGCATCCCTCCCCGTCTCAAAATGATTATTGACAGGGGTCAGATCTTTTGCGATTGCTGTTTTGGATTTAGTTTGATTTCCAGTTCGCAGCCTACAGCCTCAGCATATCTCATGAGCGTAGCGATGGATGGGGCATGTTTGCTCCCGGATTCCAGTCTGGAGATTGCACTTTTGGTTGTCCCAATTTTCTGAGCTACAGCTTCCTGTGTCAGACCAGAGTGCCGTCGTGCAGAGAGCAGTTCCCTGATGAGTGCGTATTTTGGTTCCAGCGCTTCATATTCTCTGCGAAAATCCTTGTCCTGAAGGTCTTTGGCAATATCACCCTCAACATCGTAGGGCACTGGCTGGTATGTAAGTTTATCCATTTTTAATCTCCTGTAATCTTTTTCTGGCAACGTTCAACTCTTTTAAAGGTGTTGTCTGTGTTTTTTTGATAAAAACGTGCAGAATTATGATCTTTTTGCCTTTTAAATAGCAATAGAGCACTCTGCCTATACCATCCCGTCCTTTTGGTTTCATTTCAAAAAGACCATCCCCCATTGCTTTGGTATGGGGCATCCTCACATTTGTACCGTACTCTTTTAAAAGGAGCGAAATTTTTCTGTAATCATCCCTGATACTGGGGGGGCCATCCATCAATAGTATCTTTAATACTGGGATGGAAGTATTCAATTTCATAACTCATGCGCAAAGTTAGCAATTACGATAACTACAAACACATAATGTCCACGATGCTTTGTTTTGCCTGATCGTTGATGCATTCAAATTGGGCGTTACGGTCAGCTCTCCTCTTTCCAAGAAAAACAAGAATTATGGCAATTCGGGGATGAGCT
>CAILXB010000320.1 GCA_903838025.1 uncultured Chlorobiaceae bacterium | reverse complement strand
TGTGCTCTCCGCGAGGGTATCCCCCTCTACCTGAGTTATGGATCAACCGAGATGGGCTCGCAGATTGCAACCACCCCGGCCCCCATACAAAATATTCAACAAAACAGCGGAAAGCTCCTCCCGTACCGGGAATTAAGTATCGCCAAAGATGGGGAGCTGCTGGTCAAAGGGCCCTGCCTTTTTCAGGGATACCTGCGGGATGGCATTATTCAGCCTCAGACAGATAATGATGGGTGGTTCCACACCTCCGACATCGGCACCCTCTCCGAAACAGGCGAAGTCACCATCCTTGGCCGCAAAGACAATATGTTCATCTCAGGCGGCGAAAACATCCACCCCGAAGAGATAGAAAGGGCGCTGATGATGATTGATGGTGTGCTCGAAACACTTGTGGTGCCGATACCCGATGACGAATATGGTCAGCGACCGGTCGCCTTTATCCAGAGCATTGAGGAGGAAAAACCCGATGACCATTCAATCATCAAGGCGATGCAGATAATGGTGGGAACGCTGAAAACCCCCATCCGCTACGCACGCATAAAGCAGTGGGTCACCCTCCCCGGCTCACAAAAGAGCGACCGGGCATGGTATAAAAAAGAAGCCTCAGCTCCGTCGCGCCTTTCTCTTGAGCCGTAACACCGCCCAGGAGCCTCCCAAACCGGCAATCAGCGCATAAAAAGAGCCAAAAACAACCATGTTCATCAGCAAATCGGTAAAGGTTAACTCTACCGGAGCAAGAACAAGTTTTTTGGCCTCAACAAGCGTTCGCATCTGCTCCTGAAGCTCCGGCTTTCCCTTTGCCACATCAAGCATCCAGTCAATCATAAGGAGAAAGCTCTCCATTCCAGGGGTATAATTGATAAACCGAATAAGAAGAAAGCTGAGCGCCACGGAGAGGATACCCCCGACCAGACCGGTGATGCTTCCCAGAACAAACGCCTCACTGTAGGGCAATCTCACCTGAAAGCGCATGATGGTTTGATGAAGCGCAACTGCTCCTGCCACAAAAATCCCGACTGGAAGAAGAATATTGAGCAGGGTAAGATAGGGCATCGTCGTTGTAACGAGAATAATTGCAGCGCCCAGAAGAACAGAGAACCGTTTTCCCGCAAACGGCAACGGAGAGGAATTTACATTTTCAGCAGTCATGTTCCTTCATGCAAACTTTTCATTCAAAAAATCATCCATCGTATAAAATCCTGGCGCTGTTTTGTGGCGCAGGGCGAGCCAGTTAGCCGCTTCGACGGCGCCCGAGGCAAATCCGGAACGGTTCTTGGCCGTATGGGAGACCACAATTTCATCAGCATCCGAGTCAATAAAGGCAGTGTGCTTCCCGAAAACAGAGCCAAGGCGCAGAGAGGCCACCTGCAGCTCGTCTGGAGCCAACTTTTTATCATCGGAAAGTTGGCGCACAATGCTCTTTTTCCGACTGTTGGCCGAAAGAATCATGTCAGCCGCCCTCAAGGCTGTACCGCTGGGAAAATCAGCCTTGGCGGTATGATGCTGTTCAGCAAAAGCAATATCGAACTGGCCGAAGGGTGCGATAAGACGTGCAGCTTCACGCACGGTGCGCAAAAAGATGTTGACCCCGAGCGAAAAATTGGCCGAGTAGAGGAGCGACCCACCAGCATCGGCAAGCATCCTTTTGACCTCTTCCTGCCGGTCATCCCACCCGGTGGTACCCACAACAACGGGCACGCCTGATGCGAGCATTGCGGGGAGGTTGGCCAAAAATGCCTCTCTGACGGTAAAATCTATGATGGCATCGCTTCCCTGAAACAGGTCAGGGGTAATCGGAGTATTGATATCGAGCACAGCCGCCGTCTCGTGGCAGCCCGACTGGGCAATGACCAGAGCGACCTGCTGGCCCATTCTCCCATTTCCAACAAGGGTAAACCTCATGATTGTTGTTTCTTGCTTATGTGTGGACTTTTTTTTACAACGCGGAAGTTTCAATGGGAAGTTCACTCATGACGCATGACTTCGAGAATCCTGTCGAGATCATCATTGGAGAAGTACTGAATATGAATCTCCCCTTTGCCTCCCTTTTTTTCAACAATGCGCACCTTCGTCGCAAGGTTGTTTCTCAACGTGGCCTCAAGCTCAACAAGGTAGGAAGAGCGCTCCGAAGAGGCCACCTGAAGGGGCTTCGACTGCTCCTTGAACATGCGGCTCACCAACGCTTCGGTCTGGCGAACAGAAAGCTGATGGGCGAGAATCTGCTTCCACACCTTCAACTGCTGCTGTTCACCGGGAAGATTGACAAGTGCGCGTGCATGGCCTGAAGAGATTTCGCGATTGCGGATGCTATCCTGAATCTGGAGTGGCAGCTTGAGCAGGCGAAGAAAATTGCTGACGGTAGAGCGGTTTTTGCCCACCTTCTGCGCAATCTCCTCCTGTGTCAGGTTGCACTTTGTAGTCAGACTTTTGAGGGCGAGGGCAATTTCGATGGCATTAAGATCTTCACGCTGAATATTCTCTATGAGCGCCAACTCAAGCTTGGTTGAATCGTCGTGCGCATCAATGACATAGGCGGGAATAAACTTGAAGCCCGCCAGCGTGACCGCCCTGAGCCGCCGCTCTCCACTGATGAGCTGATAACCATCACCATCGCGGCAAACCGTCACCGGCTGAATCA
>CAILXB010000319.1 GCA_903838025.1 uncultured Chlorobiaceae bacterium | reverse complement strand
CAGGTGTCGAAGGAATGTTGTTTTTCCGGTTTGGCGAGGTCCGGTCAGCAGCATGACGGGGAATTGTTGACTCGCTTGCAGGAAAAAGATCTCAAGTGTTCTGGTCTTGTACGGCATGATTCGGCTAATTTTATTATAAAGTATAAAAATAGCCGAAAAAATGAAAGGGTGCAACAGATAAAAGGGATGGTTCTCCCTTCATCCATCCCGTTTTTGCGCGGTTTGCATCTGACGGGACACTCAAAATGCTGGCCTGGCTGTTGTTGTTGTATGATCCTGCTCCGGTACCGTTTATAGGTATCGAAGAGCCGAAGAATTTCTTGCATCCACGCCATCTTCCTGAACTTGCAGAGGAGTGCCGTGCATCCAGTGAGCGTACGCAACTCCTGATAACAACCCATTCGCCCTTTTTTTTAAACGCGCTCCCTCCGGAAGAGGTTCGGGTTCTTTTGCACAATCGCTCGCACAGCGTCATCAAGTTTTATGACTCAAACTCACTTCGGGGTAACCCTGATTGGCGGATGATAGATTGAAGTGTTCCTGCTCGTAACTCCGCATGGTTCGGTACTGGTATGTTGTATCAGGCAGCCGGTGATTGAGTATGTTGAAGCTGCATGGGAGCGAGGTGCCCCGGCTTTTCACATTATCCTTGTTTTTTGCCGAGCTGGAGCTCGGCGTTCCCAGGGTGGTGTCTGGCTCTCTCTGTGAAGCGGAGTATCAGGCGCTTTCACCCGTGCCAGCCTCCTCAATGAGCCGGTCGAGGCAGGTGCTGCAGACGCATGTTGTAAAATTCTCAGCAAGATACTCCTTCACTTTAGCCGGAACCTTCCTGGTGGAGCACCAGCATGTTGAGGAGAGCGAACAGGTAAACTGCTGGCGGCAAATAGGACAACGCAGCGTTCTGCCGTTGCCGGGAACAGGCTCAATAGAATGGGTCATGATTGTTTACTGGTTAAAATTGTTTATTGAAATATTATGTTGTGAGGGTCTGACGGAGCGCTTTCTGCCACCCTGCTACAATCTCCGCTCTTGCTGCGGGCTCCATTGCAGGCACGCAGGTGCGCTCTCTGTGCTGCAACCCCCGCAACTCGTCGCTCGAACGCCACACTCCGCTCTGCAACCCGGCAAGAAAAGCCACCCCGAGGGAGGTTAATTCACTCTGCTTTGGCACCAAAAGGGGGAGGTCGAGGATGTCGGCCTGAAACTGCATGAGAAAGTTGTTGCCCACCGCTTCTGCGTGATATTGAAGAGCAGCGTTCGGGAGGCATTGGTGCAATCGGTGGCATGAACTCCGCCCCCGGTCAACTTCCAGAGCAACCAACTGTCAACCGTGCCAAACAGCAGGGTGCAGGTGGTGCCTGTGGTGCCCTGATCAATTGCCAGAATGGCCATGCCTCTTTTTTTTTGCTGATGCGTTGACGATATACTCCAACTCCTGCTACGTCGCCTCTCTTTCGCCTAAAATACCAATTCACAAAGGAAACTCCTTGCGCCATCATGCCAAAAAGGAAAAGCCTCCCTCTCTCTGAATTTTCAGAAAAGAAATTAAGCGTTATATTCAAGAAAACATAACGGTCAGAGAGAAAACGACAGGGATGCACGGCGCAAGACCCCGCCACAAAACAACCTTTATGTAACAAAAAAAACTACAGAAAAACACATTAAATTAAATTATCAAGGAATTAAGATCAATGTTCCTGAATTTTTTGCTATTATTAGTAATTAAACAAAAATAATCAAAGACCAATAAGAACACAGAGCGCAACCAGGCTGAGGGATAAATTCCTGCTCTCATGTGACAGATTCAGGATTATGGTACCAATACGAGCTTTTTTTTAAGCAGCGGAATAGAGACAATGCTATAACGATCAAACAGCGCACTCATGCTTTATCAACTTCCTGACAGCGATATTGAACGATTTATCCAGGAGGATATGCCTTACGGCGATCTGACGACTTTACTGCTCGGCATCGGCGCTCTACAAGGGAAAATCAACTTTACAAGCCGTGAACAAACAACACTCTGCTGCACGGAGGAGGCGGCACGCGTTCTTGAACGATGCGGCGCGAGCGTTGACTTTTTGCTGCAAAGCGGTACAACAGTTGATGCGGGCGTTACCATCCTCTCGGCCAGCGGCTCTGCAAGCAGCCTTCACGCAGGATGGAAAGTTGCCCTGAATCTGCTGGAGTATGCCTCGGGCATTGCTACCCGGACGCACAAGATCGTCAACAAGGTAAAAAAGGTCAATCCGGCCATTACCATTGTCACAACCCGCAAGTCGTTTCCAGGAACAAAAAAGATTGCAATCAAGGCCATCATGGCTGGAGGTGCACTCCCCCACCGACTCGGCCTGTCGGAATCAGTACTTGTTTTCAAGCAGCATACGGCATTCTGTGGTGGGCTTGAGCGTTTTCTTCAAACTGTGACTGAAATGAAGTCGAAAGCGACTGAACAAAAAATTATTGTTGAAGCTGAGAGCGCGGAAGAGGCGCTTGCCATTGCTGCTGCGGGTGTTGATGTGGTTCAACTGGACAAGCTCCAGCCCGAAGCACTCTCTCTGCTGGTTCAGCAACTGCACAAAGAGTCGCCTGGAGTCAAAATTTCAGCCGCAGGAGGCATCAATGCGGAAAATGCCTCGGCTTATGCTGAAACCGGTGTTGACATGCTTGTACTCTCGGCGGTCTATTTCGGCAAGCCTTCGGATATCGCAGTTTCAATCACTTCCCTACAACCATAAAACATCTACACACAATGATACAATCAATGAAACGTATTACCATGCTCTGTTTTACTCTCCTCATAATGGCTGCTCAAGCAAGGGCCGGAGAGCTTAACCTCTCTGTTGCGGCGAGCCTCAAAGAGGTGATCAATGAACTGAGTACGAGTTACACAACAAAACATCCGGCAACGATTTTTATCAAGAATTTTGGTCCATCAGGGACGCTTGCCGGTCAAATTGAGAACGGAGCACCGGCTGACCTGTTTATTGCCGCAAACAACCAGTGGATGGATTATCTTAAAGAAAAAAATCTTGTAGACGGTGCCAATGCAAAAACGTTCGCCTGGAACTCGCTGGTTTTTGCCGGAACAACCACAAAAAAGATTGCCTCGATGATCGACCTGCTGAAGCTTGAAAAGATTGCCATTGGCAGCCCTAAAAGTGTCCCCGCAGGTGAGTATGCTATGGCAGCCATGACAAAAGCAGGGATTGCCGAAAAACTTTCCGGCAAGCTGATCATGGCCAAAGATGTGAGGGAGTGCCTGATGTACGCCGAACTTGGCGAAGTTGATGGTGGATTTGTTTACCGCACCGACGCCATGCTGGCACAAAAAGCAAAATTACTCTTCGTGGTACCGCAAAAACTCTATCCAAGAGTAACCTACCCGATGGCATTAACAGTCAAAGCCGCAAAAAACGAAGAGGCAAAAGCTTTTTATCTCTTTCTGCAAGGTGCTGAGGCTAAATCGGTTCTCAAAAAATACGGCTTTGAGCTCAAATAAAGCAAGATCCTTACAACTCTATGACGCTGACACCTGAAGATAGTACGGCCATCTGGCTCTCCCTTAAAGTGGCCCTTACGGCAACTCTCCTTGCACTGCCTTTTGGATTTGCCCTTGCATGGCTGATTGTCTTCAAAAAATTCAGGGGAAAAGTGATGCTTGAGGTACTTGTCAACCTCCCGCTCACGCTCCCTCCGGTGGTGATTGGTTTTTTCCTTCTGCTGCTGCTTGGCAAAAACGGCTGGATCGGAAAACTGCTTGATGCATCCGCCATCCCGATCATCTTCACCTGGAAAGCTGCCGTGATTGCTTCGGCAACTGTCGGCTTTCCCCTGCTGGTACGCTCAATCCGGCTTGGTATGGAGTCAATCGACGAGCAGCTTATCGAGGCATCCCGAAGCCTCGGCGCAGCATGGTACGATACCCTTGTAACCATTATTCTTCCGCTCTCCCTGCGGGGAATAATGGCGGGTTCGTTGCTCATGTTTGCCCGGAGCCTTGGTGAATTTGGCGCAACCATCATTATTGCTGGCAATATTCCCGGTGTTACGCAAACCATTCCGCTGGCCATCTACGATTATGCCAGTTCACCCTCAAGCGTCACCATGGCACTCTCGCTCTGCCTGGTCTCCATTCTGATTTCGGTCGTTGTGCTTACCATTCATGAACTGCTCGGCAAAAAACTTGATCGAAGGGGCGCATTATGAAGCTCCGCATTAATACTGAAAAAAAACAGGGCAACTTCCTCCTGCAAGTGCACACCGAAGTTTCAGGCGAACGAATTGGGATTTTCGGCCAGTCTGGAAGCGGTAAATCGACCCTTGTACATCTCATTTCAGGACTTCTTCAGCCTGACAGAGGTGAGATCTATCTGAATGACGAATGCCTCTTCAGTACCTCGAAGAGAGTGAATCTCTCTCCTGAACGCCGACGCATTGCCATTGTTTTTCAGCAGGCAATGCTTTTTCCGCACCTCTCCGTTAAAGCTAATCTCCTTTACGGCTACAGGCGGTGCCGCACTGAAAACCGCCAGATCAAGCCGGAGACCCTGATTGCCATACTGAAGCTGCAACCACTCTTACAGCGCGGTGTTGCAAATCTTTCTGGTGGTGAAAAACAGCGGGTCGCTCTCGGCAGAGCCATACTTGCAAACCCGCGTCTCCTGCTTATGGACGAGCCGCTCTCCGCTCTTGATGATACTCTTAGGTTCCAGATTATTCCCTATCTGAAAAGCGTCAGTGAAGAGTTCGGTATTCCCTATCTCTTTATTTCGCACTCTATCCTTGAGATGCAACTGATGGCTGACAGGATTCTTGTCATCAAAAACGGCCAGATAGCCGAAACAACAACTCCTGACCAACTGGCACGAAAGAGCATGGCACAAAGCCCGAAAGGCTATCTCAACCTGATCCATCTTGCCGATCCGTTTCAGAAGAACGGTTTATATGCTTACCAATGGGGAGACAATACCCTCTTTGTCTCAGACGGAGAGCCAACTGGACAATCTCTTTTTGAACTCTCTTCACGCGAGATCATCCTTTTTAAAAAACATCCTGAAGCCATCAGTGCACGAAACTTGCTGAAATGCACGGTTGCTGAGATGTTTGATTCTGAGGGCAGGGTTGGCATTGTGCTTGCAATGAAGAGTGAAAAACTTGTCGCTGAAATTGTCCGTTCAGCCGCAGAGGAGCTGAAAATCACAGTCGGCTCAACCCTTTTTGCTGCAATCAAGGCGTCTTCATTCAGAAAACTTGGTTGATCTGATCGGGGCAATTAATGGTTCCAATCAACTTTTTAGCCACCCTTCATGTTGGTCAAAAGAGAAAGAAAAACATTAAACCAGGCAGAACAATGACTCCAGCAGGAAAAAAAGTATGCTTTATGACTGGCGCATCAGGTGTGCTTGGCAGTGAAATTGCGCTTGCCGTAGCGGGACGGGGGTATACCGTTTTTTTTACCTGGCACTCTTCGGAGGAGAGGGCTTCCGTCGTTCTTGAAAAAATCCGCTGGATAAGCCCTGAATCGCAGATGGTTCGGTGTGATGTGTCGAAAACAGGCAATATTGCCGCCGCGTTTGCGGCGTTCCGCAATCAGTTTGACCGGCTTGATCTCGTTATCACCAGCGCTTCAAATTTTTTCAGCACTCCACTTTCTGATGTTACTGAAAAAGAGTGGGACAGCCTGGTCGATACCAACCTGAAAGGTACTTTTTTTACCATGCAGGAGGCGGCCCGAATTATGCAGAAGCAGTCGTTTGTTTCACGCATCATTACCATGAGCGATATTTCTGCCGATCTGGTTTGGCGAAATTTTGCCCCTTATAGCGTCTCAAAGGCGGGCATTCAGCACCTGACAAGAATTTTTGCTAAAGAGTTTGCGCCGACGATTCTTGTGAACTCTATCGCTCCGGGAACGGTCACACTGAGTGGGGATAAAGAGATGAAGCCACAGGAGGAGATGATAAATAAAATAGCGCTCCTGCGCCTTGGTGACCCGCTTGATATTGTCAAAACCATCTTCTTTCTCCTTGAGAGTGACTATATCACTGGCCAGGTGATCAATGTTGAGGGAGGGCGGCTTCTGCGGTAAGAGTGCAATGCAAAGACCATATTGTTTTTATATATTGCATTCTTACTCTTTCAGATCGGGAATCGCGCAGAAAAACGCATAACACAGGTTTTCACGTTTATGGAACAGGAAGTCAAGGTTACCATTCATCGCAGTGAGGCGGAAAACAGGACAGAGGAACCGCCGCAACAGGACAGCATTCCGCACCAGCTCGAAGAGCTGGGTGAAATCCTTTCGGATTCATTATCCTCTTTCAGGGAGAGTGATGCTTATGATTGGATTCTGGAGAGCACCGAAAAAACAAGACAGTATATTAAAAAAAATCCAGCACGCTCTATGCTCCTTTCACTTGGTGCAGGTATTTTGTTCGGACTGTTCATAAAAAAAGGGCGATAGCGAGTATTGACTATTTGGAAAAACATAATGAACCGTAAGACAAAAAAGGGGCACGGCTCAACCTCTTCCGAACGCACGGGTAACGGCGCAACTGATCTCTTTGATGAGACGACAACCTCTCTGTACAGTGACGTGGTTGCAATTGTTGAAGCAAAGATTGAACTGCTCAAAATAGAGGTAGCAGAGAAGGTTTCGGTTGTCGCAACTGTAGCAATTCTTGGCATGCTGCTTATTGTAGGGATAGCCTACCTTGTGACAACCCTTGCACTGCTGGCAGGCGAATTTTTGGGCCATCCTTTTCTTGGTTACCTCATTGTCAGCATGTTTTTTCTTTTATCCTTTCTGTTCTTTACCAAATTAAAGCCATTACTTTTGAAGAACCTGATTCAAAACATTCTTTTATCGCTTTATGACTCCAACAAATGAGCCTTTGGCTGGTACTCAGGCACGCATCAACGAGCTGCAGAATATTATTGCAGAAAAAGAGGCGCAGATCAAAGCAAGAGGCCGAAAACTAAGAGCGGAGCTTGAAACTGGGCTTTCACCGTTGGAGGTTGTCAGAAAACACCCTTTTCAGGCTACAGCGGTTGTTTTTGCAGCCGGATTGCTACTTGGAAAAGGAGGAAGATGCAAAAAAAGCATTTCCCCGCCAATCAGCGAGGCGGCTTATGCTCCAGCGAAACGCTTCCCGTCGCGCAGTCAAAGTGCACTTTCGGCCATCGGGCTTGAAGTGCTCCGCACCGCAAAGGAGCTGGGATTTGCATCTCTTCAGCACTATATCGACAAAAAAATTACATAGCAGTGCTCATCACCTGCCTGCCCGGGCAAGCATGCCCGAAAAAAGTTCCGGACTGCTCAAAAAAATCTCAACCCGTGTAATGCCTCGGCATTGCCTCCCAACTATGACCATCAAGCAAAAACTTCCAGCGGTGCAGAACAAAGAGCACTTTTATGTCAACCGAAATGCCAGAGAGCTCTTCAGGTTGACAGACCCTGAATTCCTTTCGTTACCACCTTCCGGTCAGGAAAGTGTCGAGACTTCGGAGCGACAGAGTGCCGTCATCAACGACTTTTTGAAAAAACTGAAGGGGGACGATGCAAAACCGATACTGCCAGCACAGTTTCACGGCATGAAACTGCTGCACGCCCTCTTTCACTCACTCATGGCAAAAGCAATTGCGTTACGGCAACCCGACTTTCTTGACCGAGTCTATGGAACGCTGACCGAAGAACTTTCCCCGAAGCGATCAGAAGAGTACCTCTCCCGGTTTATCACCACTTTTCCTACGCAAAAGATCTTTGCCGGAGCAGAAACCCCTGCCGACTGGCTGAAGCAGCAGGAGAACAAAAGAGAGCTCCTTGAGGAGGCTTTCCTTGTCTGGATCAATAACCAGAACCCTGCTCTTGAGCAGTTTTCTGATCTTTTGACCGATGAGAAACTGCTCAGTGAAGCTGCCTACCAGAAGCTGATTATAACCATGCGGAGTTCAATGCAGGCTATGGGGCCGGTTGGGTTGGGCGACATTGACCTTGCCGAACTGCTTATCAAGCCAATGCGACATGCTCCAGGCTCTATCCTTGAACAGCTTCGCTATATCCGCATGAACTGGGGAGGGTTACTTGAAGAGTCGCCCTTATGGACATTGGTAGCCGATGCCATTGATTTTATTGAAGATGAAGACAAGTACCTCTTTTTCGAGAGAATCACCCGGGAGCGTGCACTTCGCAAGGATGGACACGAGTTTGAAAAAGAGGCCCGTGTACCCGAGTACAGCGTTCCGGACGATGCTAATGCTCCGGCAAACTACTCCCTGGATTCATCGTGGATGCCTGAAGTGGTCATGCTGGCTAAAAGCACGTATGTCTGGCTCGACCAGCTCAGTAAACTCTACCGGCGCCCGGTTAAAAGGCTACAGGATATTCCCGATGCTGAACTTGACCTTATTGCTGAGCGGGGTTTTACGGCATTATGGCTGATAGGGCTTTGGCAGCGAAGCCATGCTTCACAAAAAATCAAGCAGCTCCAGGGCAATCCTGAAGCAAAAGCATCCGCTTATGCTCTTGAAAAATATGAGATTTCCGACGATATCGGAGGCCATGAAGGGTATGAGAATCTCCTGCATCGGGCCAGGCAGCGCGGCATCCGTCTTGCAAGCGACATGGTACCTAACCACACCGCAATGGATTCAGAGTTGGTACGGAACAATCCTGACTGGTTTCTCTCCTCCGAAAGCTCGCCCTATTATAACTACTCTTATAATGGGCCAAACCTCAGCAGTGATTCCCGCTATGGCATCTACCTTGAAGATGGCTACTGGAACCGTTCCGATGCGGCAGTCACCTTCAAGCGGGTTGATTACCTGACTGGCGATACACGCTACATCTATCACGGCAATGACGGTACCATCATGCCGTGGAACGATACGGCACAGCTCAACTTTCTCAGCGCGGAAGTACGCGAGGGGGTGATTCAACAGATTCTGCATGTTGCAAGGATGTTTCCCATCATCCGTTTCGATGCCGCAATGGTTCTGGCAAAACGACATATTCAGCGCCTCTGGTTTCCGCTTCATGGCCACAGCGCGGCCATTTCTTCGCGCTCAGCTTATGCCATGAGCATGGAGGAATTTGATGCCGCAATACCCGAAGAGTTTTGGCGCGAAGTGGTTGACCGTATTCAGCTTGAAGTCCCCGATACCCTGCTGCTTGCTGAAGCGTTCTGGATGCTCGAAGGCTATTTTGTCCGTACACTTGGTATGCACCGGGTCTATAACAGCGCCTTCATGCACATGCTCAAAAAAGAGGACAATGCTGATTATCGCCATCTGATCAAGAACACGCTCGAATTTGACCCGGAAATTCTCAAGCGCTATGTCAACTTCATGAACAATCCTGATGAAGATACCGCCATTGCGCAGTTTGGACGAGGCGATAAATATTTTGGTGTCTGCATGATGATGCTGACTATGCCCGGTCTTCCAATGTTCGGTCACGGACAGGTCGAGGGCTTTACTGAAAAGTATGGCATGGAGTATGCCAAGGCCTATTATGATGAACAACCCGACGACCACCTCGTCTGGCGCCACTATCATGAGATTTTTCCTATCATGAAAAAGCGTCCGCTCTTTGCAGAAGTACGCAACTTTTTTCTGTATGATCTCTATTCACCGGAAGGGGCGGTAAACGAGAATGTTTTTGCCTATTCGAACCGCCTCGGTCAGCAGAGAGCCCTTGTTGTCTTCAACAACTGCTTTGAGCAGACTACGGGATGGATTAAAACATCGGTTGGTTACCGCCAAAACGGTGAAATTCGGCAAAGCTCTCTCTCTGAGGGCCTCAATCTAAGCCATCAGCAGAACACCTTTGTTGTTTTCCGCGATCATGCAAGTGGACTTGAATTTATCCGCTCTGGTCGCGAAATTGCCGACAATGGGCTCCTCGTTGCGCTCGAAGGCTACAAGTACAATGTTTTCCTTGACTTCAGGGAGGTCGAGCCTTCAAAACTCAGGCCCTACGACAGGCTTTCGGCAGAACTCAACGGGCGCGGTACCCCGTCAATAGAGCGTGCAGCCCTCACCATGAGCCACTCACCACTGCACCAGACGGTAAGCGCTGCCCTCACCTCCCTGTTGCTCTCTGCGGAAGAACAAGAGAGTAAGAAAGATGTGAATATTCAGACGCTTACAACAACAATTGCCTCGCTGCTCAGTACGGTTGCCCGTCAATTCAGTGAACTTATGGACGTTTCGCTTGTGGATACAGAAGATCTTGCCGTACAGGCGGTGGAACTTTATTGTCAGGCACTCCGCCTTCCGACTTTTCTGAAAAAAGAGCCGACTTCCCGAAAACTTCAGGCCGCGCTTGGCCTCAGCAATAAAGATGAGGCGGAGTTCAGTGCAATTGCACAGCAGTGGATTGTGCTTGATGCACTGCAACAGATAACAGCATCAACTGGAGAGCTCCACTCAAACCTTATTGATGACTGGCTGATGGTTGAGGCGCTCGAAACAATCTATCAGGCATCGCCAATGATCGGCATTCCGGGCACAAACCTGCCCGACCTGCTGGCCTGCATGATCACACCAAAGCCCGCACCTGCAACGAATGAAACGCTGGATGCACGCCTGCTCACTTTTGTGAAAACGCTCTCAACGCTCAACCAACAGCATCTTGGCCGCATGTTGCAGTTTGATGACCGACACCAGAAAAGCTGGTTTCGTGAACACCGTTTCAGCATTCTTGTGGCCTGGCTTGCCTTCCAGGAGTTGCTGCGGGAGCCTAAAAGCGCTGCTGAACTGAAAGCATCTGTCGCCGAATGGGTTGCGGCATCTGAAAAGCTCGACATGCAGGCTTTCCTTTCTGGCTATGAAATGGGTGAGTTGTTAAGAGAATTTTAGCATTATCAGCATTGATATCACAATAAAAGCCCGGCTGAACCGGGCTTTTATTGTGATAAGCAGAAGTGCTCATTTACCAGCCATACTCTGAAAAAACACGATAGGTGTTAATGACCAGGCCCGCAAGGTAAAGAAGACCTATGATGGTAAATATCGGGCTTTTCTGCTCTTGTGAGGCACGACGGTCAAGAAAAGGAACAAAGAACCAGAAAGCAGCACCGAGAGTGATAACAAAAATAGCAATAAGTTCGCCATTTGGGAAGCTGAAATCTTTAAGCATGAGAAACTGCGCCCAGAAATACCATTCCGGCTTGATACCCATAGGAGCAGGAGCAAGAGGATTGGCCTCAATCCCAACTGGTCCCGGGAAAACCACTGCAAGATAGAGAATAAGGGCAAAACCGATCAGCCAGCCAATTGCATCTTTTGCAAGAAAGGTAGGGAAAAACTTCTCATATCCCTTGATGCGCCCGGTCTCTTTATAGCCAATTGGGGCTGAAGTACCAAGGATCTGCACCAGAAGAAGATGGGCTGAAAGGAGCAGCAGAAGAAGTCCTGGCAGCAGCACAACATGCACCGAAAACATACGGGTAAGCGTTTCACCGGTAACCTCTTCGCCACCGCGAAGAATGTTGACGATAAAAGCACCGCCTGGCGCAACTTTGGGAACTTCAGTTCCAACCTGGGTTGCAAAGAATGCAATTTCGTTCCAGGGTAGAAGATAGCCTGTAAATCCGAAGCCGAGAGTGAGTACAAAAAGCACCGAACCAGTCAACCACATCAGCTCACGTGGTTTACGGTAAGACTTCATGAAAAAGGAGCTGAACATGTGCACAAAAACCATCAGTACCATAAGGTTCGCTGACCATGCATGGATCTGGCGAACAAGCCAGCCAAAAGAGACCTCTTTCTGAAGAAAGACAAATGAGGCAAAAGCCTCAGCAGTCGTTGGTTTGTAGTACTGCATCAACAGCAGTCCTGTAATGATCTGCACCATGAAAAAGAAAAGACCAAGGCCTCCAAAATAGTACCAGAATGAGAGGCGGTGTTTTGGAACTTCTTTTTTCTTCAGGTAATCGATTACCGGTATGACGACAGCAAAGCGCTCCTGAAACCATGCGCCAACTTGAGTGACGCGGGAATCCTTGTACGGATTCGCATCGGCACGCTCTACCGGGGGTTTATAGACTCCGCCGTTGGTCACGACGGGGTTCTGCTTGGCCGGAGCACTTCCTGCCATAGCGTTCTGATTGTTTTCAGCCATCTTTCCTGACTCCCTTGGTTTTCACGAATTAAAGGTTAAGCT
>CAILXB010000318.1 GCA_903838025.1 uncultured Chlorobiaceae bacterium | reverse complement strand
ATTCTATATTTTGCATCGTCTAACCATCCAGAAACTTCTTTTGCAGTTATCGCTGCAAGTTTTTCTTGAAGATTATCTACTGTTTCTGAAGATGATCTTCGTGATGCTCGCGTTTGCAACCTCACCAAACTCTGAGAAAGCATCACGAAGATCATCTTCAGAAACAGTATAAGCTAAATTACCGATGTAAATATTCATTTTTAATCTCAGTGTACATGTGCATTGATAGAGAGAGATAGCCGCAAGTAACCAAGGCACAAATTACTTGAATAGCGATCAGCCAACCATTGACTGAATTCTATTCGAAGTTTAACGTAATTACCGGCCGTTTTCAAACATAAAATGCATGGAATGGATTATTTCTGAAATATGCGGATTTTGGTGGCGCACATTCTTTGGTAAAAAATTCAATCTAACCTGTTTGAAAATAAGACTCTATAGGAATTTTCTCCAACCAATTCACCGCTCCGGCCTCTCTGGTTTAAACAAAAAAAAAGGCAGGAATTATGGCTCCTGCCTTTTTTAATGCCACAAGCATGTTGCTCAATGGCAAAGAATCATGAATGGACTACTTTTTTTCCGGTACTTCACGCTCTTCCTTGACGGCATAGTTGATCAGATAATCGTAGAGCCTGATAAGGCGCGAATTCTGATTGTTCTGATCGATCCAGTGACCAATCATACCGATGGTGCGTGCCAGAACGAAGAAGCCATTGAATGAGTATTCCGGGAAATCAAGATCGACAAGAACACAACCGATAGTGCCGTCTACATTCAGGATGAGGTTATCCTTTTTGGCTGTGGTAATCTTTTCGACCTGCAGTGCGTAGTCGAGACAAGGAGTATGCAGCGTCGTCTGTTTTGTAACATAGTCAACCAGATATTTTACCCGTTTATCCGGATTTTTGACGCTCTTCACCCTGTGACCGATGCCTGGAACCGGACCGACGTTCTGCTTCATCCAGTTCAAAAATCCAGGAATGTCATTCGGATACTCCTTAACGCCATACTTGAAATATTTTCCGGCATTGGTGACCGCGCCGCCGAATCGTGGTCCGATCATGGTCATGCCTGCTGAGACCGCCTGTGGCAGGTCTATTCCTGCACATGCCGCAATGATGGAACCGAATGCGCCGGAGACTGCCGGACCGTGGTCGGCTGAAATCATGATAATACGTTTGATGATTTCAGACTCCTCTCTTGATGGAAGTTTCTTGTTCCACAGAAGTCCGATAACATCTTCGATACCATATCCTTTCTCACAGAGTTCTGATGCGGCATAACCAACATAACGGGGCTCTTCGCCACGATCGTCGGAAATTGTGGTACGAATGAGAGGCTCAACAATAATGTCGCCCTGCTTCATGACCTCCTGAACACTCGGTGGAAGTGCTGGAAGGAGCGCTTCATCAAGTTCAGCTTCCGGCCTTATCACGCCAGTTTTGAGCAACTCCTCATACACCTGTTTGATTGCCTTGCTGAGTCCACCAAAAGTCTCGGGCACAACGGCTCCAGCTTCCCTGAGTGCGTTGATTTTTGAGCGTGCTGATCCAAGCCCTTTTTTACCCTCTTTTGCACCGGCATGGCCGAATTTCATTCCCTGGGGAAGCACATCCTGACAGGTACCGCCGATTGATGCGATCAGTTTAATCCGGCGAATCTCTTTGCCAAACCACTCTGCCGCCTCTTCTTCAAGTGTTCCGCCTACCTCTCCAATAATAACGACAGCCTTGGTCTCTGGATCGTTTTCAAACATATTGAGATAGGTGACGAAGTCTGTGCCTGGATAAGAGTCTCCGCCGATAGCTACAGCCGAAGTGATTCCATTGCCATTCTGGGCACAAAGCCACATCGCTTCGTTCGAAAGTCCGCCTGACTTGGTGATGACACCAAATGAACCCGGACGGTAGAGATTACAGAGCTTAAGGTTTTTGAATTCTCCACCAATAACACCAAGGCGACACTCCCCTGCCGACATGATACCAATCGAGGAGGGTCCGTTAAAGATTTTACCTTTCTCAATTGCATACTTGCGCAGTCGTTTGGCATCTTTTTCCGGAACACCTTCGGTGATCATGGTAACAAGCTTGATCCCTTTTGCATCAAGCGCCTCTTTTGCTGACTGGTATGCACGGGATGCGCCGATGTAGATAAGCGCTGTATTTATTTGAGGGTTCTCCTCAATGGCTTTTGTAAGCGAAGAGTAAACGGTAACATTGTTCAGCTCCCCTCCCCGGTAAATCTCTTTCTGCTGGCCCTCTTCCGGCGGGTAAACAAACGCCTGCACCGTCAGCGACCGGTTGATCAGAAAGTCGAACTGAGCCATCCGCCTTGCAGCATTCACTCCAGCAATACCGCCAATGATGACCGCTCGTGTATCCTTATTTGCTAAAATACTCACGATTCTTACGGTT
>CAILXB010000317.1 GCA_903838025.1 uncultured Chlorobiaceae bacterium | reverse complement strand
GTCATTCCCGCCTCGAAAGAGTGCCGGTAGCCGAGCACAATGTTGGCCGCTCCAAGACCAGCAGCAGCGCCGCCAATTCCCATTGCGGTGAGGGTGTGCATTCCGGCATTGATCCCTCCGTACCGTGCGGCTTCAGGTTGCAGCCCCACAGCCCGCATCTCATAGCCGAACCTCGAATGAAAGATGAGCATCTGGAAAAGCAGTACAAGACCAAAAGCCAGGAGAGTGGAGAGGTTTGCCGGTGATTTAGCAAACCACCCGATGAGGGTGCCGAATGCTGGTATTGCAGCGGCGTCAGTGATTGGGGCGGTATGAACCGTCGAGGGAACGGCAAAGTGCCAGGTCAGAAGATATCCGGTAATGCCCTGAGCAATAAAATTGAGCATGATCGTTCCAATGACCTCATTGACGCCGAAGCGTACTTTGAGCACTCCGGCCAGAAGCGCCCAACAGGCACCTGCAATCATGGCCGAGATAATGCAGAATGTGATGGCGGCTGGCGAGGGCACCCAAACCGGTAGTATGGCACCAGTCATTGCCGCCGCAAAGGCACCCATCAGCAGTTGCCCTTCGGCGCCGATATTGAAGAGCCGTACCTGAAAGGGAAGAGCTACGGCAAGAGCGACAAAAATGAGTGTTGTCATTCTGAAGAGCACCTGCCCGGCTCCATAAGCAGAGCCAAAGGTTGCCTGGAACATTTTCTGGAAAATCATGACAGGCTCTCTTCCTGCCATAATAATGATCAGGCTGCTGACCACAAGGGCAGAGAGGATCGAAAGAAGGGGTATAAGCAATTGTATGCTTTTTCGACTCATAGCGCGGCAGGTTGTTCAGGTGATATAAAAACCAATCTCTTTCTGGAACTCATAGGTTGAATCTCTCTTCAGTTCTACCTCCTCCTGACTGAATTCATGGCGGATTGAGCCTTTGTAGAGGCAGCCGATGCGCGTTGAGAGTGCGATGATCTCCTCAAGTTCAGAGGAGAGAAGAAGAATTGCTATGCCACTCATGCGTGCTTCAATAATTTTTTGATGAATGGTCTCAATTGCACCAATATCAACTCCGCGTGAGGGTTGGGCAAGGAGAAGCAGGGAAATGGCGGGTCGGTTGAGTTCACGGGCAAGGACAATTTTCTGCTGGTTGCCTCCCGAAAGGGCGGTGAGAGGCTGGCGATCGGGTGAGCTGCAACTGAGAGCATAATCGGAAATCATCTCTTCCGTATAGCGGTTGATTGCCTCGGTATTGAAGCCGAGCCCTTGATGAAAAAGGTGCTCCCGGTGCCGCCCGAAAAAAAGGTTTTCTGAAACCGTATAGTTCGAAATAACGGCGTGGCGCAGGCGGTCTTCAGGGATATGTGAAACACCCATGCCAGCTATATCGGCAGGAAAGAGGCCGATAAGCGAGTGCTCCTTGAGCCGGGCTTCGCCACCAATGATCGTTCCTTCGGGTACGAGGCCCCAGAGAGTTTGCAGCAGCTCGCTCTGTCCGTTCCCCTCAACTCCAGCAATGCCGTAGATCTCTCCTGCCCTGATGTTAAGGGTGAAGTCATGAAGCCTTTCGACGCCTTTTTTTGTGCGAAACCCAAGCTTGTTGATGCTGAGGATGGTTTTTCCAGGGGAGGCTGGCGGGTTGGTGACTCTCAGGAGGAGGTTGCGTCCCACCATCATTTGTGCAAGCTCTGCTTTTGTTGCTGAAGATGCCGGTATGGTGCCCACCATTTCACCCCTTCGCATCACACTCACCACGTCGGCCACAGCAAGCACTTCGTCAAGTTTGTGGGTAATGAGGATAATGGTTTTTCCCTTGTCGCGAAGAGAGCGGAGCGTCGCAAAAAAGTGCTCTGTTTCCGCAGGGGTGAGTACTGCAGTTGGTTCATCAAAAATCATGATGGACGCATGACGGAAAAGGAGCTTGAGAATTTCAACACGCTGCTGCTCTCCGACGCTGAGGTTGCCCACAAAGGCATCAGGGTCAATGGCAAGGCCGTAGGCTTCGGCATCGCTCAGGATAAGGCTCTTGCTTTTTTTTAGGGGGATGGGCTGAAAAAGTCGGCACGGTTCATTGCCGAGGATAATGTTTTCGGCCACAGAGAGCTCTGGAACAAGCATGAAGTGCTGATGAACCATGCCGATGCCAGAGCGTATTGCATCACGGGGGGAGTTGAATTTTACCGCTTTACCATTAATGAAGAGCTCGCCTGAGGTGGGCTGGTGTATGCCGTAGATAATTTTGGTCAGAGTGCTTTTCCCCGCACCATTCTCCCCCACAAGGGCGTGAATGGTGCCCTCTTCTACCGAAAGGGAGATATTTCGATTTGCAAAAAAGCCTCCAAACTTTTTGGAGATCGTGCTCAAACGGACGGCAACACCCATAGCATGACAATGTTCAGCAGTTAGATCCAGCTCAAGACGGTCTTGATGGAATCTTTGCTGTCAAGAGCTCTTCGGTACGCCATTTCGTACTGCTCGACAGGAAAGACACTGGTAAAAAACTTTTCACTCTCAAGCCGTCCGCTCTCAAGCAGGGCTGATGCCGCCTGCAGGTGGGAGAGGGCTGTAATGCCTGAGCTTATGATGACCGGCTCCTTGTGCTGTATCAGGCGATAGTCGTAGGCCATAACTTCATAATTGCCCATCAGCAGAACCCTGGCTTGCGGTTTCATCAGGCGTATGGCCTTTTCAATCAGCAGGATTCTTCCTGTGGTTTCAATAACAAGATCATAGCTGTTGTTGAACTCTTGTGTGAAATCGTCGATAGCAAGGGCGATGTGCTCGGCATGAGAGATTTGCCCCCGGATGCTGAAGGTTTCTACGGCATCAATGTGCTTGTAGCCGAGAGCGTGGAGGTACTCTGCAACCATGAGACCGACGGAGCCGAGGCCGAGCAAAAGAATTCGCGATGAAGTGTTAAGCTGCACTTTTTCAAGAGCACTGATTGCATAGGCAAGAAGACCGATGAGCAGATCGCGGTGGAGAGGAGGACGGTCAAGGGCAAAAACGTTCTGGCTTGACGTCGGGATAAGTTCGGCATGGCAGCCAGCATAAGATTCGATTCCAGTCCATCGGTCACCCCTGAAGGTATAGACAAAGTCGCCGGGATGCAGTTCCGTTACCCCCGGGCCGGTTTTGAGTATCTGGCCGATAGCTTCACTGCCAGGCATGATGGGATATTTGAAGACCCTCTTCGACACTGCCTTGTTGGTCAAGAGAAGGCGGTCAAATCCCGGTGTTATGGTACTCGCAATGGTTTTTACCAGAACATCGCCTGGCTCAGTGGCATGATATGGTGCACTTTGCAGCTTAAGTTTGTTGGCTTTTTGCAAGACAATCGCACGAGCTTCACCCTTCATGGTCATAAGTCAGTAGTTACATCTTGAATGGCTTTTTCTTAAAGCAGAAGATAGTGAAAGGGGAAAGATAACCAGATCATTTTTTGCCTTGCCAGTGCGCTGAATTGTTTTTATTATAGGTGAAGAAAAGAGTTTACATTTTTCAGGGGCCGATTGTATCGCTGCTGTAACCCATTATCGAATCAAGTGCAATGAAAATATTGGTGACCGGCGCCGCCGGATTTATAGGATTTCATCTTTGCAAGCGGTTGCTCGAAAGGGGAGAGCAGGTTACTGGCTTGGATAACATGAATGATTATTACGACGTTTCGCTCAAGGAGGCGAGGCTTTCGATGCTTGCTCCTTTTGAAGGGTTCACCTTTGTAAAGGCGGATCTTGCCGATCGCAGTGCGATGGAGGAGCTTTTTAAAAAAGGTGAGTTTGAGCGGGTGGTCAATCTTGCTGCCCAGGCGGGTGTACGTTATTCAATTCAGAATCCCCATGCTTATGTTGAGAGTAATATTGTGGGGTTTCTCAATATTCTTGAAGGGTGTCGTCACAACGACGTGAAGCATCTTGTCTATGCTTCTTCAAGCTCGGTCTATGGTGCTAATGAAACCATGCCTTTTTCGGTGCACGACAATGTTGATCATCCACTCTCACTTTATGCGGCAAGCAAAAAGGCCAATGAGTTGATGGCGCACACCTACAGCAATCTTTATAATCTGCCGACAACCGGGCTGCGCTTTTTTACCGTTTATGGACCTTGGGGAAGACCGGATATGGCTCTTTTTCTCTTTACCGATGCCATTTTGAACAACAAGCCAATACAGGTTTTCAATTACGGCAAGCATCGTCGCGATTTCACCTATATCGATGATATTGTTGAAGGGGTTCTGAGGACGCTTGATCATGTAGCCACACCCAATCCCGAATGGTCAGGTCTCAAGCCTGATCCCGGTACGAGCAGGGCTCCATGGAGAGTCTACAACATCGGCAACAGCAGCCCGGTTGAGCTTATGGACTACATTGAAGCGCTTGAAGGCCAGCTTGGTCGAAAGGCCATAAAAGAGTTTCTGCCATTGCAGCCAGGTGATGTGCCCGACACCTGCGCCGATGTTGATCAATTGATGGAGGATGTTCACTACAAGCCCGAGACTACCGTACCGGAAGGCATCCGTCGTTTCGTTGCCTGGTATCGTGACTACTATTCCGTTGTGATGTAACGCGAACCATAATTTACAGGGTGATTTTAAGTAATGCCGCAAGCAACATATCACCCTGTAATTCATATCCCGCCTTGTTAAAATGGAGCAGGTCCGGACGGTAAAGGCCGTAGATCTGAAACATGGCAAGTCCCTTGTCGCCGCCCGAAATACCATAAAGATCCCACGAACTGATTTTTTCTTCATCACTTACTTTTACCAATACCTCTGAAACCATCCTGATTTTCGGGTTGATTGCAACGCTGTTTAAAAAAGATGGTGCCGGAGTGGTGATAATGAAAACGGCATCGGGGGATATCTGCCTGAGATGCGTCAACAGGCTTCTGACCTGCAAAGCAAAGTCTTCCGTATTCAAGTTTCGTCTCTGGGCTTCATTGGTTCCAAGCGAGATGATGTAGCAATCCGCGTTCAGCGTTGCAATTTGATCAAAGAAAAGGGGAGTACTGTTATAAGATGCAAATTCAGCCCCGTTCACTCCGATTGAGTGATAGATTATTCCTGGGGTATTTTTCTTTTCGAATGAAGCACCGTAAAAAGCAAACCCGGTGGAATCGGGTGACACTCTGGAAAGAAATATGGTCCTGCTTTTCATGCGTAGCGGTATCACTGCCGCATCAAAACTGTTTTTGGGTTCCATGCACACCTCTTTCTCTTCCGTTCCGTTATACCGGAGAGTGAAGCAACCGGTATTTTTTCCAGTAAACAACCGCACAATGTCGAAAGCGTCATCATCTCCCCGTTCCGGTTTTGCTCCAATTTCCAGTGCCCAATTCTTTGAGTCACTTTGTAAACCATATCCACAAACTCCGCATTCTACCGCGCTGTTTGTCAACGATAAACGCCCCGAAATCCAGCCATTGTTTGAAAATGAAACGATGTCAGAGGGCCCGTTTGTTTTTGCCACCTGCCAAGGAAATACAATTCCCCGTCCAGCATTACCGTAACGGGACTGCAATCCCCTCCTCAAGACATTTGTCATCAAGCCAGCCTGAATGTGAGAGTCGCCGATATGAACAATTCTGACAACTGTTTTCCTTGATCCAATGGTCCGCCGCAGTTTCTCTTTTACTATGGCAAGTTGGTCCGGGTTGGTAATCCTGTTGTTTTCGCTGTTGATGAGAGCGTAGCGCACACTTTCCGACATCGTTTCTGTTGGTTGTATTGCGCGATCCTCAATTATTTCGTGCGCAGTAGCTATAGCGTGTTTTTTGTGTACAGGCGTTGCCGGGTATTTTTTGTGCCATGCGGCAAGAGTGTGGCTTGTATGCTCTCTGGTTGCAGTGCGTTTTTTGTGCTCTGCGGCAACAGTGTGCTTTTTGTGCTCTGCGGCAACAGTGTGCTTTTTGTGCTCTGCGGCAACAGTGTGCTTTGTATGCCCTGTGGCAACAGTGTGTTTTTTGTGCTCTGCCACAAGGGTCTGCCTTTTATGCACAACGGTAACTGCGTGCGTTTTGTGCGCAGGGTGTGCCTGGCCGTTTTGCGATGTTACAACAAGGAGCAAAAGGAGAAAAATCAAAAATGGTGATCGTTGTGCTGTCATGGCAAAGTTTTCCTGTTGGTTATGGTCTAAGAGCACCGTTATTTTCGAAAACGCCAGCAGCTCAAAACTGGAGATATATGGGCATTATGGGCTCTGATGTTTTAAAATACGCATACATTGCGATGAATGCCAGAAAAACCAGCACATTGCCGATGAGTGGTAGTTTTTCCGCTCTTGTTTTGACAAATTTTGTCAGGCTTTCCGGGAGAAAATGCAGCACAAAACCGAGGGCAATCATCATTACTACCGTGCCATAATTTTCTATGAACGGCTCGTAGCCGTCGAATGAGAAGTCGAGTGCGATCTGCTGAATCATCTGGAAGGCCAAATCAATACTCGATGCCCTGAAGAATATCCAGCCAAAACAGACAACATGAAAGGTGAAGATGATCGATACAATTCGCGTCCATCCTCGCTCTTTCCCTGCGCTCTTTTTCTTGATAGTCGACAATCCCTTGTGCAGGGCAAGCGCCCCTCCATGCAACCCTCCCCACAAGATGAAATTCCAGCTTGCTCCATGCCATAATCCACCCAGCAGCATGGTGATAAAGAGGTTCGTATAGGTTCGGAGTTTTCCGTGGCGGCTGCCGCCAAGAGGTATGTAAAGATAGTCTCGCAGCCAACTTGAGAGTGAAATATGCCATCTTCTCCAGAAATCGGAGATTGAAGTGCTTTTGTATGGTGAATTGAAGTTTGCCGGTATGGTAATGCCCAGCCATTTTGCAATACCTATTGCTACATCGCTGTATCCGCTGAAATCGCAATAAATAACTATGGCATAGCCGTAGACAGCAAGAAGACATTCAACTCCTGTATGGAGGTATGGAGTATCAAAAATATAGTTAACGTAATTGCTTGTTATGTAGTCGGATATGATAACCTTTTTAAACAGGCCCGTGATGATGAGATAGAATCCATCAGTAAAATCACGGTCGGTCACCACATAGGGCTTTTTGAGTTGTGGAATAAAGTCACTGGCTCTGACTATCGGGCCCATCACTAATTTTGGAAAAAAGGATAAGAAGAGAAGATAATTCAAAAACTTTTTTTCAGGCTCAATTTTTCGATGATAGACATCAATCGTGTAGCTAAGATTTTCAAATGTATAGAAAGAAATTCCAACAGGCAGAAGAATATTCAGAGGATTAAACCCTGCGTTAAGAGACTCATTGCAGATCTCAATAAAGAAATTGGTGTACTTGAAGTAAAAAAGAAGGCCGAGATTGACGAAAATACTTAATGAGAGAAGAAGTCGCTTGGAAAAACGTCTTTTTTGTCGAAAGATGAGATTTGAAAGAAAAAAGTCAATAATGGCAGAGATAATAACAAGCAATACAAAACTTCCGCTTGCTTTATAAAAAAAATAGAGCGAAAAAAGTGAAAGTATTGCTGTTCGGGCAAAATATTTTTCTCTAAACAGGTAGTAAAAAAGTATGAGTAAAAAAAAGAAATAAACAAAAAAACCGTTGTTGAAAAGCAGCGGGTTTTCAGGATCATAAAGAAGTTGCCGAACAATGGCCGCCTGATCAATCAATACTACGTTCATTGTTTATATGTTGACTTTCTGAGTCTTTTCTGGTAATCTTTCATAAATGCGCCGTAAATTGTATTGCCAAGAATGACAGCACCCTTTGGTGAAGCGTGGATATAATCCTGTGAAGCAAGTCGCTCACCATCCTCGACCCATTTAACGATTGTTCCATTTCCACCCATAGTCTGGTAAAGGTTAAAAAAAGGAATTTGGTTCCTGTATGCAAGTGTCGCCTGTGTTTTCAGAAGCGAATCAATCCCGACAGCACTCTTCCATTTCTGCCCATAGGGAAATGCCCTGTCAAAAGTGCTTATCATCAAAAATTCTGTATTCGGGAGATGCTGCTTGAGCTTTTTCAGAGCAGGATCCATGCCGTTCAAGTAGTAATCATAGTTTGTGTCGCGTGACCTGAACATTACATTCACACCGTACTGTATGACAATCAGATCATAAGTGCCACTTTGAGAAATTTCATCAAGGAACTTTGTGTCAAATTTGCCAAGTTCAAAGCCGCTGATCCCCCGGAATGAAAAATTATCGATCACGACGCCATATTCTGGCTCAAAGCTCAAGCCATACAACGCGATTCGTTTCGTCGGAACGGTAACTTCAATTGAGTTCCTGCGACTCTTTTCAAGCAGGATTCTGTTGAAAAGAGAGGGAGTTGCAATTGCCTTGCTTGACTTGTTCACCGAGATGACCGTGTTGGAATCTGCACGACCACAGAGCAGCCATTTTTCCACTACTTGCGATGAATCCTTTATAGTGTTGTCTCTCAAACAGAGTCTGCCACTGGTAGAATAAAAAACATGGCCGGAAAAAAAAAGGGGTTCCTGGAATATTCGGTTTTTAAAATTATCATCCATCCATGAGCCGAAAGATCGGGCGGTAGCGCTGATTCTGTAGCCTGCTGTTATTGAACGGAAAGGAACAAAACCAACTCCGTGGTTCCCCGAAAATTGATTCTGTAACAACTCCCGTACGGTTTGTGTTATCAGGTCACCCTCTATCATTGAGTCACCAAGCCATGCGATTCGGAGTTTGACTTTTTCCCCACGGCTCAGTGCAGCAAGTTTTTTCATCACCATTGGAAGTACCGGCTGAGTGGTGTCGGACTTAAAATCAACAAGAACACCAGGAAGAAGGTACTGGTTGAACGACAGGTTATCCGCATTTGTCTTGCTGGACGCTAACGAATCTGCAACGCGAGGCAGTGTTTTTGAAAGAAAGAGTCGTTTTGTCGATTTTTGTGAGGGCACATCTGAGGATTTGATATCGGAGAGGATATCGATATTATTGAACAATGGCCAATACGAGGAGAGCTGGCCTGAAAAGTATGATTCCGTCAGTAGCAGAAAAAATGAGATGGTAGTAAATAACAGAACCTTTTTGTTGTTGTTACGCATCGAAGAGAAATTGCTTGATAAGGTTATTCTGTTCAGGAGTGCCGATAACCTTTTTTTAAATAACAAAAAAAAGAACTCGGGAAGTTCAAATTCTTATGTTTCGGCAAGAGGATATTCGTTTCTTGACGTCCCGTAATTTACCAATTTTTATCAAAACAGAGAGTGTTTTTTTGGAAACAGCATTCTCACCCCGCTTGCAAAAAGGAGTTCTTCTGATAATAGGCCAATTTTTTTATCTTTCTGCGGCAGGGTACCCCCACTTTCGGGGAGAGTTTTTTTAGTTAGTGAACCCTTTTGATATCAAGAAAATTATTGGAATGTCGGAATATCAGGAAGTATCAGGCGCTATGGATGCCAGCACCACTCATCTCGTAAACCCCATATTGTTTATGCGTACCGGTTACGCGCACTGTCGGATGATTGTTGAAGAGGGGTGTCCTGTCGATTTTCTTCATCTGGAGGTCAATGAAGGTTATAAGAAACTGACCGGGCTTAAAAACGTGACAGGCCTCAGAATGACGGAAGTTTTGCCCGGAATTGCGGAGTCAAATCCCGAGTTTATCGAAAAGCACAGAGCGGTGGTTGAGTCAGGGATTTCTGATCAGTTTGAAGTTTTCATAAAAGCACTCAACAAGTGGTATGACATCTCCCTTTACAGCCCGAAGAAGGGGGAGTGCGTCGCACTCTTCGAAGACATTACGGAACGCAAGCAGACTGAAGAGGCGCTGAGGCAAAGCGAAGAGCGATTCAGAAGCCTGTTTGAAGGCCATTCAGCAATCATGATGGTCATTGATCCCTCTACAGGCGATATTATGGATGCCAATCTGGCGGCTGCGGATTTTTATGGCTGGTCGATTACGGAGCTTTGCCGGATGCGAATACAGGAGATCAACACCCTTCCTCCCGAAGAGGTGAGAAAAGAGATGGAAAAAAGCCGATCATTAAAGCAGAATTACTTTTCATTCCGTCATCGGCGGGCAAACGGCTCTATCCGTGATGTCGACGTGTTCAGTAATGTTATCAATATTAACGGAAAGGAGTTACTCTATTCCATTGTTCATGATGTCACTGATCGCAAGAAGTATGAGTCAATTACGGCTTTCCGGCTTCGTATTCTCCATGCGGCAGAATCCGCATCGGTCAAGGAGCTTTTGCTGGCAATACTCGACTCTGATGAGGATGAAAAATCGATCGGTACTCTTTTTGATGCGTTTCCGGAACCCATGTTTCTTCTTGACCAGCAAGGAACAATCCTTGTTGCCAACAAGTCATTTATAGCGGGGATTAAGACAGGAACGGCAACCATTGTGGGTACAACTATCGCCAGTCACCTTTCACATCGCCTTGCATCGGAATGGGAGAAAAAGATAAATGAAGTACTTTGCACCGGTGAACGGCTTGCTTTTGAAGATGAACGAAAAGAGAATCGATACCGCCACACCATCTATCCTATCCCAAATAAAGAGGGTACCATCACAAAGCTGCTTATTTCCAATACCGACATTACCTCCCTGAATTTGACCGAGAATGAGCAGCTTGATCACCGGATACATTATCGTAACCTCTTTAACAATATGCTGAACGGGTTTGCCTACTGCCGAATGGTTTATGATGGCGATCATCCGGTCGACTTTGTGTTTGAAGTGGTTAACCTGAATTTTAAAAAATTGTTTGGAATACAAAACCTTGAGGGTCGTAAGTTTTTTGAAGTAACGCCTGATAGCGCTAAATCGGATCTGCCGTTTGTAGAACGATTGGGACGTATTGCCGATACCAGTGTTTCTGAACGTTTTGAATTCCACTTTAAAAAGCTGAATCGTCGGTTCGATATCACTGCCTACAGCCAGCAGAAGGGCTACTTTGTTCTGGTTCTGAAGCCTGTGAAGATGATGAACACCTGTAACTGGGAGTGGAATCTGGAGAGTGGTGAGATGAGATGGAGTGATGATGCGTGGATGTTTTACGATCAACACTGGTATCTGGAGAACCCTTCTTACGAGGGATGGCTGAATTCCATTGCGTCCAGTGACCGGGAGAGTACCCTGCAAGCGACACAGAAAGCCCTTATCGAGGGTGAGAAATTTAATGTAGTCTATCATACCACAGACGCTGAGGGCGCTGTTCGCCAGTTGAGGAGCCAGGGATTGCCGGTTAAAAGTGATGACGGGGTGATAAGACGGTATATGGGCATCACCACGGATATTACCGAATTGAGTAGTGAGGATAACAACAATCTTATCAACAGCGATAACCTGACGAATCTTCTTAATTCGGGTATGGAACCGCTCTGTTCAATAACAATAGATGGTAAAATACTTGAGGAAAACAGTGATTTCAGGGATATCTATGCCATAAACACACAAAGCCTGAAAGGGCATGATTTCCATCAACTTTTTCCTGAAGAACTTTCTGAAGAGCGAAAAAAGAAGTTTGAACATGTCTTTGCTACGGGAGAACCTGTTCATTTTAAGGATAAATATCAGAACAGTGAAGGGGTTGAGTATATCTACCAGATTTCAGCCTATCCCATTTATGAAGAGAACAAAAAAATAGAGTCGGTGGCTGTTTTTATCACAAAGCAGAACGAATTCAATGAGGCTGAAAAAGCGAGACGACAGTTGGACAAGCAGTACCAGACCCTCATCGCGGCCTCTCCCGACAGTATTATAACGACCCATCTCAATGGAGTCATAAGCAGCATTTCGGATATCGGGCTTGAGATCTTTGGTGCAAGCAAAAAGTCTGATCTTATGGGACTGCCATTTTCAACAATCGTCTATCCAGGCAATCTGCAAATCATTGAGGATATCTTTGATGTGACGCTTCGTGAAGGGCTCGTTCAGAACAGGGAGATTTTGCTGAAAAAGAAAAACAATATGGTCTATTCTGCGGAAATAAGCGCAGCGTTGATCCAGGATTATAATGGAGCTCCGTTGTCGTTTATGATCATCATCCGCGATATTTCACAGCGCAAGATTATTGAAAATGAGCTTTTCCATGCAAAAAAATTGATCAGCCTTGGCGAGATGGCCTCCGGTATTGCGCATGAAATTTATCAGCCGATCAACAATATTGGACTGATGGTCGATAAAATGCTGATGACGGCCTCAAAAAACGAGTGGAGCTGTAAACAGGAGATTAAAACAACATCTGAAAAAATATTTGAAAACATCATCAGGGCGCAGACCATCATCGACAACATCCGCTCGTTTTCAAGCACCGACAACAACTACATCTCCTCAGATGTCAATATCAACAAAAGCATTCGCAACGCGCTTCTGATGGTCTCCGAGCAGTGTAAACACCGCTCAATCACTCTCGACTTCAAACCAGAACAGGAGAGATTTCCAGTCACTGGCAACATCTACAAGTTTGAGCAGGTCATGTTCAATCTTATCAAGAACTCCATGGATGCTCTTGAAGAGAAGAAACAACTCAATATCGCGCCCTTTGAAATGAAAATCCTCATCCGCTCTTTTTATGTCAACAATTCAGTTGTTGTGAGCGTAGAGGATAACGGCATAGGCATCATCGAAAAGAATCTGGAATACATCATGCATCCTTTCTACACCACGAAAGAGTCAGGCAAAGGTACGGGCCTCGGCCTTTCGATCAGCTATGGAATCATCAAGGAGATGAATGGTGATATCAGGATTAAAAGTACTCCAATGAGTCGTACCTCTGTAATCATCACTCTTCCCAAGACGGTAAAGTGATTCATGAGTGCCCTTTTTTGCCAGAAAAAAATCCTTCTCCGCAATGATTTTTCTCTCTTTACGTTGTTATTGCTATAAAACAGCGTTATCTTCGGGGAGCTTATTTTCATTGACCATTTCAATACTACAATCATGGCGACAAACATCATGAATACCGGGGATAACTTTGGTGGTGGCACCATTTTTTATGTTGATAGCACTGGACAGCACGGCTTGATTGCGGCTCAAGCAGATATGCAGGGTCATTCTGTAGAGGAGGCCGAGGGTTTCTTTACATGGAATGATGCAATAGCGACATGTCAGAAGCTTGTTGCAGGTGGCTATAGCGACTGGTTTTTACCCGACAAGGATCAGTTGAACCAGCTTTACCTCCAAAAAAGTGTTGTTGGCGGTTTTCCGGGTGGCATCGTTCACTACTGGAGTTCATCGGAGGTCAGTGAAGAGGGCGCGTGGTGTGGCTACTTTCATGATGGTGATCAGAGCATGGATCTTAAGTCGAACGCCCTGCGGGTCAGGGCTGTGCGTGCCTTTTAACCTGGCAAAAAGCTCCCGGTGCCAGTCGGGAGCTTTTTACAGATATTGGTAGCTTATTTTTAATAAACATCTCAATACACAATTATGGCAAAACACATTTTGACGTTGGTTTTCTTTTTTTTGTTTATGCCATCAGCATTTCCGTGCTCAACGGTTCTTGTAAAAAACTGCGACGAGGTGGTTACCGGTCGTACCATGGATTACTCTGTTGATCAACATACGGCAATTTCACTTGTGCCCCGTGGCGCAACATACAGTTTTGGACAAACAAGTTTCAATTTTGTTTCTTTTGATGGATTTGGTCAGCCAGCTCACGGTATTAATGAAAAAGGGCTCTCATTTGCTTATCTCTGGCTTAACCCGACAAAATATCCTGACAAGTTGGTTACGGGCAAGCGGTATATCAGTGTGCTTGAATTTGCCCCTTTTGTACTCGGCACCATGTCATCGGTCGATGATGTCATCAGGTTTTTTGAAAAGGGGGATATTGATTTTGTCACTATTCCGGAGAACGTCAGAAAGCTTGATCTTATGCATCAGCACATGTATTTTGCCGATGCGGATGGCAATACCCTTATTATTGAATGGCTTGGCGGCAAACGGTACATGTATCGCAATCAGAGTCCTGTGTTGGTCAACGATCCTCCATTTTCAAAACAGAAAAAAATCTGGGCGCGGCAACTTGCTACCAAATATGATATTGTGAATTGGGAATACAACCTGATTGGCGCAAAAATGCATGATGCCGATACCCGCTATGAGATGCTGCGTCGGTTGACGGAACAAAGTTTGCCATCCAAAGGGATCGCGAATATCACAAAAGCCTTTCAGCTTATGAAGCGTGTTGAATACATGCCCATAACTCCTTACCGTTCTAATGAAGTCAGTTGGACACTCTACACGGCTGTTTTTGTTCATACCCGCGATGCTGTAAAGGTTTATTATACCGATGACAGCAATCAAGCGATCCGCGAAATTGACTTTGCAACAATTGACTGGTCCGCTCCTCGTCACTTCCCTGTCGAAACCGGGGCTAAGTTCATCGATATGAATCCTGTGATCAATGCGATGAAGCCGTAATTTTTGTTACAGCGAGGTGAATTGCGAATTATTTTTACCGTATTCACCTCGTTCTCTTCTGAAAAAGTCAGAAAGCACCTCATTAAACCCATAAGCAAGTTCGGTGTATTCAACCTCCTTTTGTGAAAACCAGAGCAATTTCTGGCCTTCGTGCAAAACAATCTGTTGAAGATCCAGCTCGGCCTGTTCCGTAAAAATATGTTCAGTTCTGTCTGAAAATTCATAAACCTTGAAGGGGGTACATCCGCTTGCATCAACCTCAATCTCTTCAAGCATTTCCCGGACAATACATTCTGCCGGAGTTTCTCCGATTTCAACATGACCTCCCGGCAAATCCCACATGCCTGGGTAAGGGATTGACGGCAGGTCATCTCTCAGCAGCAGCAGCACCTGATGAGCTCTGTTGTAAAAAATAATGCTTGCACCGGTGTGTTTCATGATACGTTACAGGAAAAGAGTTGCAGATACGCGAGCTTGTTGCATGATTGTAATGAAAGCAAAGCGCAGATTGCTGTATTATTTTTATCTTATAACAATTTAAAAGTAATAAACTTCTTCAAAAGTCCGGGGTGGCAATGCGAATATTTTTAACAGGGGTCGGTTGTGTCGGAAAATCAACAATTGGTGCAATAGTTGCCGAATTGCTCGGTGTACCGTTTTTTGATCTGGATTTGGAAGTTGAAGCGTTCTTTAAAACGAGCATTGAGCGCCTTCAGCAGAGATGTTTTAATATGATGGAGTTTCGGGAAGAGGCCGCAAAAGCCCTTACCGATTTGTTGAATCGTCCGGAGAGCGTGGAGTCTGTTATCGCATTGTCTCCAAGCGGCTTGATGGGAGGATACTTGAAGGTACTGAAGAAGAACAACGGAATCAGGGTGGTGATTATCGATAAACCGGAAAATATTTTAGAGCGGATCAAGTTCTACGACATCGACTCCCGTCCGATCGAGAAAAAGTTGACGCTCGAAGAGAGGAACTATTACCTTCGTGACTTAAAGAGTGATATGACCTACTTTGGCAAAAGTTACAAGCGAGCAAATCCGCAGGTTGACATCTCCGATCTTGATGCGCTTCAGGCAGCTCATAAAATCATTGACTCGGTCAAAATCTACCAGTCCGAATTATCGGATTCATGAGCTCCGTTATGCTTTTTCGCACAATCTATAGCTCTTTGCAAAAGATGAAATTAAAGGCCGTTCGTGACTTTATTCCCGTTCTTTTTCTTTCGGTCTTCCTGTTTATCAGTGGATCATTGCCAGCGGCGGCGGCACTGTTTGAGCCAAAAAACTTTGTGCTTATTTGTGGCGGTGAATTTATGATGGGGAGCCCTGAAGGTGAAGTTGGCAGGGCTGAAATGACAGAAGCTTGGCAAAAAAAAGGTATTGCTTACAGTGAGACCCGGCACACGGTGAGATTGAGCAACTTTTCGATGAGCAAATATGGGGTTACGGTTGCTGAGTTCAAAAAATTTATTGAAGCATCAGGGTACCAGACAGATGCTGAAAAAGCGGGTTTCAGCGTTATTTTCTCCGCTCGTGCAGTAAAAAAAGGGGATGAAGTAAACTGGCGTCATGGAGTATCAGGTAGTCTGCGACCTCAGAGTGAAGAGAACGATCCGGTTGTGTATGTGAGCTGGAATGATGCTGTAGCCTACTGCAAATGGCTCTCGGCCAAAACGGGGAAACATTTTCGTTTACCAACTGAAGCTGAGCGTGAATATGCCTGCCGTGCAGGAAGCAGAACAGCTTTCAACACTGGTGAGAATCTGACAATCGAACAAGCAAATTTTGTTAACGAAAAAGGGCTGTGGAGAAATGGAACCGTTCCAGTCGACAATTATGCACCCAATGCGTGGGGTTTGTACAACATGCATGGCAATGTTTTTGAATGGTGCAGCGATTGGTATGGTGGAAATTACTCTGACGAGTGTAACGCGAAAGGTATGGTTATGAATCCTGCAGGGCCCGCATTCGGCTCGCGCAGGGTGCTTCGTGGCGGGAGCTGGGGCAGCCGCGCCGATGGCTGTCGGTCGGCAAATCGTTACGACGGCACCCCCGACCGCAGGGACAACTGCGTTGGCTTCCGCTTGGTCTACGTTCCGTAGTGTAGTCAGATTTTATAACTGCTTATCGTCCAGATCCTGAAAAGTGGGCCGATAATTTCACCAGGAGGAAACGATGAATACCAGAAAACATACAAAGTTTGTTCATGCAGGTAACTATGCCGCCAGAAGTCGAAATCGAGATCATTGATTCTGAGGATGGCTGGGCGCCGTATATCAGCCTTGATGATGCGTTAAAACTAGATCGTGTAAGAGAATCACTCAAGTCGGGTGACGTTGCAGCGGCCAGTACCTACGCAAAAAAGGTCTATGCTTTATCGACGGTAGCCGCATGAGTTTTTTTCCGGCATCAATATCCAGAAGCGCATTGTTACTGTATGAATATTTCCAGCTTTTTGCCTAACGCCTCAGCATAATGAGAGAGCGTTGAAAGTCTGATGTCCTCCGCATGGTTTTCTATGCGGGAGATGGCTGATTTATGAGTCTTGAGTTTTTCAGCAATCTCATCCTGAGTCATACCAGCACTCATCCTTGCCTGTTTCAGCAACACGCCAATTTTGAAGTGTTTATAGCCTTCGTCAAATGAAGCAGCAAACTCGGGGTCAACAGCTTTACGGTTGGCGATGTATTTCTGCAAATCACTCATGACGTTTTCTTTCCGGATATTTTTTTGTTCGACCAGCCAGAAACTCTTCGAACCACTCTGCAAACTGTAAAAGTTGATCAGGCAAAAGTTTAGATGTTCATCATAATCTTCTTCTCCAAATGAGCTGTGCGCTGGGTTCTTTAACGATAGTAATCGTTTCAGCGTTCTGGATCAATGATTCGAAACGAGTTGAGCGATAGGGTATAAGGTGTTGTTGCCCTTCATCGGTCAAATGCTCTTCCGCCAGCGAGGCGCATCACCGCATGCAGAAATCGTGAAAACGTGTCGGTGCGTCCATCAGTCTGTGACGGTGTCCCGTCTTCGTTCGGGTAATTGTTACTTCCATAAATCTTGCAAGAGCGGCTTCCCCATTTGATCCTGACTTCCCATTGATTGCCATCTAAAATGTCTGAATTGTCGTAGTGTGCATGCCAGTTCCAGATTCCGATCGCGTCGATTTCGCTGCGAAAGGCTTCCCAATCCTCCCTTGTGGCAGAGATCAGATCCTCGGTCGTAACGTCATCGATACGCGCAGAGTATATGAGGTTGCTCCCGTCAAATGTCAGCTCGTAATTGTTCCCGAAAAATCCGCCATTCGAAATTTCCATCTTGTTCGGTCTATCCCTTTTCATCTCAATTCATGAAGGTCAAAATAGTTAAGACTGATCTGCCTGATTCAGAAAAATGCAGACTGTTTCTTCCTATAAAAAAATAAAGTTTACGCATTAAAGTAAAACCTAAACTGAGCGATTTAATATAAAAAAGCCTCAATATTCTTGGCTAAAATGTTATATTATAATGGGTAACGGGAAATTACCATTTGTAACGCAACACAAGACAAGAAATCAGGAGGCTTTATGTCACAAGATACAAAAAACAGCCGCAAAAAAGATCTTTATATCAGCTCTGTTGAACCAACCAATGATTGCATTACCAATCGTGCAGGACTGTTATTGTTTGCCTCATATCTGCGGAGCACTCAGCTCATACTGATTCTGGGGATAATGTTCGGTTTCATGCGGAAAAACAAAAAAGGTGTTCCTGTTGTTGATTTGCTTATTCAATTGTTGTGTTTTTTTATGGATGGCACAAGCCGACACCTTACTTTTTTTGATGAGCTTATAAAAGATAACAGCTATGCTCCATTGATTGGCTGTAATCCAAAATATTTGGCATCGTCTCATGCTGTCAAGCGATTTTTCGGAGCATTCTCTTATCAAGATGTGCTTTTTCGTCATTTGCTGCAAAAGATTTTTATGTGGCGTCTAAAAATTAACCGGCCAGCAGTTATTGAACTGGGCATTGATTCTATGGTGTTGAATAATGATGATGCACTGCAACGAGAAGGTGTTGAACCAACGTATAAGAAAGTGAAGGGTTTTCATCCCGTACAGATGAATTGGGGCAGGTACTTTGTTGATGCCGTTTTCCGTGTTGGCTCAGACCATTCGAATCATGGTCAAACCGTTGATCAAATGATATGCAATATCGTTGCTAAAATCAGAAAAGAGTATCAAGCTGACGTACCAATAATTATTCGCATGGATTCTGGATACTACGACCAAAAATTGTTCAAAACCTGTGAGTTTTTGAATGTCGGGTATATATGCGGCGGAAGACTTTACGAAAATGTTAAAAAAGCCGCTACGGAGAGCGCAGATTGGTTTAACTTTAAGTCTAACAATAACAAGGAGATATGGGAGTATACCGAATTTATGTGCCAACAAAAAAAATGGGACATACCTCGTCGGACCATTTACAGTCGTCTAATTCTGCGAAACAGGCAATTTGTTCTACCAGGATTAATAAATACTGATAGTTCGATAATTACTAACATTGGTATAGGTGGTGAAATTGACAAGCTTCTTCGCCAAGCTGGCGCAGAAAATCTTCTTTTGGCTCACGATATTCTTGGAAACTATCACAACCGAGGCAATGACGAATTGGCCAACCGAGCCATAAAAGACTTTGGTGAAGAACAGTTACCCTTCAAGAATTTTTATTCAAATGCGGCATGGTATTTTTTAATGCTGATTAGCAATAATATGTTCGAAAGCTTTAAGACGGATGTAAGCCCATCAGTTATTGCTACAACTGTTTATGCGACTACTTTTCGTCGGGTACTTATTGATACAGCAGCCAAAATTGTTCGTTATGGGAAAAAACTCATTATGAAAGTTCCAGTCGCCTTCTTTCATCGATTAAAATTCGATCTCCTTTTTGAGCGCAGTTTAAACGCTCCCGTTATGCTGTGTTAAGCTACGCTACACAGCATTAGATTTGCATTATGCCATCTGGTGTTGGGTGCTTGTGTCCAAAAAGAGCCTACCATAGCCATTTCTTCCAATTAGAGTGATATTTTTCCACTCGGAGCTTTGCTATCAAGAAAATCGAGAGCCAGAGCCTTCATGGATATTCGATTTTTTGTATAAATCAGGTTTAGTTCGGCTTTTTGGCTATAAATTTGACTTCTTGTTTTTCTTTGATGTATTTCTGACCTTACTTTTGTTGCTGGGTTTTATTATCGCTCAGTTTAGGTATTACCAATGTCACTACTGACAATGCAGTAACTTACGCCACCAGCAGCAAAACGCTTACATCGGTTACGGCGGTGACCAAGGATGCTCTTGTGTTAATTGAAGGGAGCGGCTCGTCAG
>CAILXB010000316.1 GCA_903838025.1 uncultured Chlorobiaceae bacterium | reverse complement strand
GCATCACTTCAGCGTCCATAACCTCCGACATCATCTTGAGGCGTGAACCTGTTTTTGTCTTGATGGTTATGCCCATGGGATTTTCGAAGTCGGTGCCCATCATAATCATGCCGCCCCTCGGACCGCGAAGGGTCTTGTGGGTGGTGGTGGTCACAAAATGGCAGTGTGGCATGGGGTCGCCCAGAAAACCGGCAGCAATCAGCCCGGCAGGATGAGCGATATCGGCCATCAAAAAGGCTCCGACCTTATCGGCAATTGCGCGGAAAGCCTTGACATCAAAACCCTGTGAATAGGCACTTGCTCCGGCAATAATCAGTTTTGGACGAACCTTGAGGGCAAGCTCTTCAACCTTGTTCATGTCAATGCGGCCCGTTTCGCGATCGACGCCGTAAGAGTGCGCATCGTACATCTGACCTGAAAAATTGACCGAGCTGCCATGGGTCAAATGACCACCGTGCGACAAATCAAGCCCCATGATAGTGTCGCCAGGTTTCAGTACCGCAAAAAGAACCGCCATGTTGGCGCTTGAGCCGGAGTGGGGCTGGACGTTGACATAGTCGCAGCCAAAGAGCTTTTTGGCCCGGTCGCGAGCGAGGTTTTCGGCTATATCAACATATTCGCAACCGCCATAATAGCGCTTGCCAGGGTACCCTTCGGCATATTTATTGGTCATCACCGATCCGCACGCCTGCATGACGGCACGGCTGGTGAAGTTTTCAGAAGCAATCAGTTCAAGCGTTTCGGTCTGCCGCACGGTTTCACTGGCAATAGAGTCGAAAAGCTCTTTATCCTGCAGTTGAAGGATATCGGTATCCATCGTCTTTCATTCCTTTTCCTGACGGAAGTTTACGGGTTGGTTGATGTTTTTTCAAAAGGGGTGCTCCCCGCAGCGCATGAACAGCCAATGATATGGCCAAGCTTGTCGCGCTTTGTATCGAGATAGATCTGATTCATCGGATTTGAGGCAATTTCAAGCGGAATGCGCTCAACAATTTCGAGGCCATAGCCCTCAAGACCGACCACTTTTTTCGGATTATTGGTCATCAGCTTCATTTTGCGCACGCCAAGATCCTTGAGAATCTGTGCTCCAATGCCATAGTCGCGCAAATCAGCTTTGAATCCGAGCTGTTCATTGGCCTCGACCGTATCAAACCCTTCGTCCTGAAGGTTATAGGCTTTCAGTTTATTGATCAGGCCAATCCCCCGACCCTCTTGCATGAGATAAACCAGCACACCGCGCCCCTCTTCTTCAATCATTGTGAGTGCTGAAGCGAGCTGATTACCACAATCGCAACGCAAAGAGGCAAAGGTGTCGCCCGTGGCACACTGCGAATGCACCCTGACAAGAACCGGCTCGTCTGTGGTAACGTCACCCTTCACAAGAGCAACATGGTTCTGCTGGTCGGTAAACGATTCGTAGGCAATCAGCCTGAACTCTCCATGTACAGTCGGAAGTCTCGATTCGACCGCCCGGTGCACCAGTTTATTGCGCTGCATCTGATAGGCAACCAGTGACTTGATGGTGATAAGCTTGAGCCCGTATTTTGCCTTCAGCTTGATCAGTTCAGGAAGCCTTGCCATGCTGCCGTCATCATTAAGGATTTCACAGAGCAATCCAACCGGACTGCAACCCGCAAGACGGGCAAGATCAACCGCAGCTTCCGTATGGCCTACACGCCTCAAAACACCGCCATCCATCGCCCGGAGAGGAAAGATATGGCCGGGACGCGAAAAATCGTCCGCCTTAGAAGCGAGATCACCAAGCATCTTGATGGTCATAAACCTGTCGTAGACTGAAATACCGGTGGTGATACCTTCGGCAATTGCATCAACCGATACGGTAAAATTGGTTTCGTGCTGTGAGGTGTTTCGCTGCACCATCGGATCAAGCTGGAGTTCTCTGGCCCTCTCCATGGTGACCGCTACACAAAGAAGACCCCGCGCCTCCTTCGTGATAAAATTGATCATCTCGTAGCTCACGCGGTCGGCAGCTCCAATAAAATCGCCCTCATCCTCACGGTCCTCGTCATCAATAACAATGACCAGTTTTCCCTGACGAATATCCTCAAGCGCAGCATCAATCGTATCGAAATTCTTTTTATCCATACCCTTTTATTACACCTTTTTGCAAGACAGAGAAGAGAAGAAGAGATGGTAATGTAAAAAAAATCCTGAACCATTTTTACGAGGCAAAAAAAGATAGCATCGAGAGGCGCAATCCTGTGCTTTGAGAAGCATGGGCATTTTTGTATACTGGAACGGTTTTCATATACAGAGGTGAATTACTGCCTCTACACAGCTCTGCCCTGAAGCACCTTAAACCTGATCAAAATTGCATGACCATTCAAGCTTCCGACCTGACACAGGAGGTTACTGACCTTTCCAGAAAATTTCCGAAAGAGTGGCTTTTGAGGGCCAAACAGAACGGATTTTCCGATTTTCAGCTTGCTACCATTTTCAATACTTCAGAGCCCTCCATAAGGGCGCTTAGAAAAAAGTACGGCATTGAGTCCGTCTTCAAAACTGTCGATACCTGTGCCGCAGAGTTCGATGCAAAAACACCCTACCACTACTCGACCTACGAGGAGGAGAACGAGTCAGTCTCTTCTGAGAGGAAAAAAGTGATTATTCTCGGCGGCGGCCCGAACCGGATCGGTCAGGGAATCGAATTTGACTACTGTTGTGTTCAGGCGGTCTTTGCCCTCCGAGAGGCTGGCTATGAAACCATCATGGTCAACTGTAATCCCGAAACCGTTTCGACCGATTACGATATAGCCGACAAGCTCTACTTCGAACCGCTCACCTTCGAAGACACCATCCGCATCATAGAGCACGAAAAGCCTCTCGGTGTTATTGTCAGCTTTGGAGGCCAGACTCCCCTGAAACTTTCAGCCAAACTCCATGAGGCAGGCGTCACCATCCTCGGCACCTCCTCAAAAGGGATCGATCTGGCCGAAGATCGCAAAAAATTCGGCGCCCTTCTCGAAGAGCTCGCCATACCCCATCCTGAGTACGGAACGGCCATCAACTTCGAAGAGGCGAAGGAAATTACCCGGCGAATCGGCTACCCGGCCCTGATACGGCCAAGCTACGTTCTTGGCGGACGGGCAATGAAAATAATCTACAGTGATGACTCGCTCAAAGAGTATGTCGATCAGGCCCTCTTCATTACTGATAAATATCCCCTGCTGATCGACCGCTTTTTGGAAACGGCTGTTGAATTCGACATTGATGCTCTTGCCGACAGCACCGACTGCGTCATCAGCGGTATCATGCAGCATGTTGAGGCCGCAGGCATACACAGCGGCGACTCAACCTCCATTTTGCCCTATCACAACATCAGCCCCAAGGCCATTGCCCTGATGAAGTCCTATACGAGAACCCTTGCTGAAAATCTCAAGGTTGTCGGGCTGATGAACATTCAGTATGCCGTCCAGAACGAAAGCGTCTACGTCATAGAGGTCAATCCAAGAGCCAGCCGTACGGTACCGTTTGTCGGCAAAGCCACGGCAATCCCTGTTGTAAAAATTGCTACCCGCATTATGCTCGGCGAAAAGCTCTGCGACCTGCGCCAGGAATATGACCTGAAAGATTGCGATGAACTTGGCATGAAACACCTTGCTATCAAGGAGCCGGTCTTCCCTTTCTCCAAGTTTGTAAAATCAGGTGTCTATCTGGGCCCCGAGATGCGATCAACCGGTGAAGCGATGAGTCTGGCCGAAAAATTTCCTGAAGCATTTGCCAAAGCCTACCAGGCCGCAAACATGCAACTTCCCCTCTCAGGAGCGGTCTTCATCAGTGTGAACGACCAGGATAAAAACCAGCGCATTATCGACATTGCAAAAGCGCTCTTCCGCATGGATTTTGATCTTGTTGCAACTGCCGGGACTCACCAGTACCTGACGGAGAACAACATCGAATGCAAAAAGGTCTTCAAGGTAGGTGAAGAGGGACGCCCGAACATTTTCGACATCATCAAACATGGCAAGATCAACTTTGTCATCAACACCCCGAGGGGCGAAAAAGCGCTGCACGATGAAGAGGCAATAGGAGCGGCATCAGTGCTGAGCAATGTCCCCTTTGTCACCACCATCGAAGCGGCAGAGGCATCGGTACAGGCTATCGACTGCATCCGCCACCAGGAGTTCGGCGTTAAAAGCCTTCAGGAATATGCCTCCTACCGCAACAAATAGAGGAGAAAGAAGAGAATCAGTGCGCCTCCGTTAAAAAGAGGCGCTCACAAAAAAAACGGTTGACCATGCCCGAAACACACCAGAAACATCTCGAGGAGTCCATACAACTTGAACTGAACCTTGCGACGCTCTACACCATTTTCAATGACTCTTTTTCGGAAGATGAGGATTTCTGGTGGGAGCTTGCCATGGAAGAGAGAGGTCACGCCTCACTGCTTCAGCAGGAAAAAAAAGAGCCCCAGCAGAGCGAATTCTTTCCAAACAACCTGTTGGCCAAAGAGCTGCAATCACTCGTTGAGGCCAACGCAAGAATTGTTCAACTGATCAGCACCTATAAAATGAACCCTCCATCAAGAGGCGAAGCCCTGCAAACGGCGATCGACCTTGAAATGGCCGCAGGGGAATCCCATTTTCAGCAATTTCTCGACAGCCCCACAAACTCTGCCGCTGCAAATATTTTCAAACAGCTCAACCAGGATGACTGCGACCATGCCGCAAGAATCCGTGAATACCAGAAAAAAAACTTTACGAAGTAAGAGCGCCCTCTCCCGTTTCAGGAAAGCGACACAAACTTCTGGTCACAGTTTCCCTGCTCGTCAATCAGTAACTCACTGTAGCGCTGCGGAGTGTAGCGGAAACTGCCTCCGTTGACAAAAGTTATTCCCTGAGCGCTATACAACTGAAACCGGTGAAAATGGCCGTGCAGCACCACTTTGGCACCGAGAGTCTTCATGAGGGTGAGAAACTCTTCGCGGTTTTTCAGCTCCATGGTCCAGTCGAAAGCCTGGTCAATCAGTGAGTCTGTTCCATAGACCCTGTACGCGTGATGGCAGAGACCAATAACAAAACACCCTTTCAGAGAGGCAAGTACACTTTCACGACCAAGGGCTTGCAACTGACCGGGAGTGATAACCCCTCTGGATCCCAGTGGATTATCGGCAGGATACCAAGGATAGACCGAATTGAGCGCAACAAAAGCGAGCTTGACCGCAGGGTAGTTGATGATTTTGAGAAAGGGAAATGCTGCTCCCCCATGCCCTTCACCCGTTATCAGCTCCTGAAAAAAGAGGCAAAACTCTGCCAGCTTGCGCTCAAAAGCCTTTTTTCTGACCGACTGAAGAGGATTCAGTGCATTGTAAAAACGCATCTCCTCTTCAAGATTGATCAGATCATGATTGCCGACTATAACTGTAGTCTTTTCCCAATGATACCAGCCATGACTCTCCAGTTTTTCGCGAACAATCCGCCAGTCTGCCGATTCGGCATTGTTACTCAGATCCCCTGAAATAACAAGATGATCGAACCCTTCCGCATTGAAATGGGCAAGCAAACGGTCGAACTCATCAAGCTGACGGCGATCCTGCCGTCCGGAAAAATGAAGATCCGATAGATGCGCTATTTTTATGCTCTCTGTAATCAATTTTTATTAGGCTTGCGGTTTTTAATTCTAAAACAGTAAATTGGCCCTATATTTTCAATCCGGCATTAACTAACCTGCCTCGGACAGCGTCGAGATTACTGCCTTTCTTTCAACCTGCTGATGCAAAGCAAATACCTGCCCTGTTCAATTATGCAAAATAAAATAACATCCCTGAAAGAACTGTCAAGAAATCTTTGGTGGTCATGGGATACGGAAGCAAAACAACTTTTCGAAGAACTCTCTCCCCTCCTCTGGGAAAGAAACAATCACAACCCGGTCGAACTTTTGCAGCACATCTCTCATGATGAGCTGGTTGCCCGATGTCAGTTCGAATACGGCAAAAAAATAGAGTCGGTCTATGCACGTTTCACCGCCTACCTGAACGAAAAGGAGACCTGGGCAGCGAAGAACGCTGCTGAACTGGTGAAAAACCCGGTTGCCTATTTCAGTGCGGAGTTCGGTATTCATGAAAGTGTAAGAATTTATTCCGGCGGACTCGGAGTTCTTGCCGGAGACCACCTGAAGTCGGCCAGTGACCTTGGCATTAATTTTATAGGCGTTACCCTGTTTTACAAAGAGGGCTACTTCCGCCAGTACCTCAATCAGGATGGCTGGCAGACAGAAAACTATCCCCTGCAATACCCGGAGAGCCTTCCCATCGAAAAAGTAACCGATGCTGACGGCAATGACCTGATCATTTCGGTTAATATAGCACAAAGTGAAGTGTTTGCCCAGGCATGGTGCCTCAAGGTTGGCCGTGCTACACTCTATCTGCTCGACACCAATATTGCGGCCAATGAACCCCACTACCGCGATATCTGTTGCCGTGTCTATGGCGGTGACCAGAATATGCGTATCAACCAGGAGATCCTCCTCGGTATTGGCGGCGTTAAACTTCTCGACAAGCTTGGCGCAGAGCCAACGGTCTATCACATGAACGAAGGCCACTCAGCATTTCTGACACTTGAACTGCTTGCCAAAGAGTTTGCCAAAGGAGTCTCGGAAACAGAGGCAATGGCAACGGTCCGTTCACGTTGCGTATTCACCACACACACTCCAGTTCCTGCAGGTCACGACCGCTTCTCAAGAGAGATGATGCAGTATACCTTCGACAGGTACCTTTCTGCGATCGGCATGACTTTGGATGACCTGATGAGGCTTGGCTCTGAAGACACAAACAATATCTACGGTCTCTTCACCATGACGGTGCTTGCACTGAAACTCTCTCGTTCGGCTAACGGTGTCTCGAAACTCCACGGTGAAGTCTCACGCGTCATGTGGCAGCACCTTTATACCGGCAAAAGCGTTGATGAGGTGCCTATCGGTCACATCACCAATGGTGTGCACGCCAGCAGTTGGACCTGTGGCCATACCGCCCTGTTCTGGAATAAATTCGGCGTCAGCGTTGACGAAATGTCGCTCTCACAGGAAACCGCTGAAGCAGTTCTGGCAAAAGTGACCGACAGTGAACTCTGGTCGCTGCGTTATATCCTGAAACGCAACCTTATCGACTTTATCGACCGCTATCTGGCCAACCAGCTTTTTCACCAGCATCTCAATTCGTGTCAGAGCGAGTATGACACTTCCAAATCAGCAAAAAACACCTTCTCTCCCGACGTGCTGACCATAGGCTTTGCAAGACGTTTTGCTACTTACAAGCGCGCACCGCTTATTTTCAAGGATCTTGAGCGCCTGAACAGAATCATCAATAACGAAACCAGACCGCTGCAAATTGTTTTTGCCGGAAAAGCACATCCGCATGACGATGCAGGTAAGGACTATATCCGCCAAATTGTCCAGTACTCACGCCGGTCAGAGTTCAGCGGCAAAGTTATTTTTCTTGAAAACTACAACCTCGGTGTAGCCAAACGGATGGTCTCGGGCGTTGATGTCTGGCTGAACACCCCGGTAAGGCCAATGGAGGCGAGCGGTACATCAGGCGAAAAAACCGTACTGCACGG
>CAILXB010000315.1 GCA_903838025.1 uncultured Chlorobiaceae bacterium | reverse complement strand
GAGGCCGACATGATTGTTGCCGCCATTGGACAGAGCGCCGATTTGCAGGGTTTTGAGAGTGTTACTGCCGGGAGCCCGTGGCTCAAAGTTGACCGCTATTTTCGCCTGCAAGGCAAAGAGAAGTTTTTTGGAGGCGGTGATGCCATAAAGGTTGATCTTATCACCACGGCAGTCGGTCATGGACGAAAGGCCGCAAATTCCATTGATGCTTTTCTTAAAGGGCTTCCTCTTCCTGAACAGGGGTATCGTGAGATTACCAAGGTTCACAAGCAGGATGTGCTCTATTTTCTCCATTCCGAACAGGCAAAGCGGGAGACCATTGAGCTCGACAATGTTGTTGGCAACCACGATGAGCTGCTTTCAGCACTGAGTGAAGGTGAGGCCAAGGCGGAGTCAGCGCGTTGCATGAGCTGCGGGCTCTGCTTCGACTGCAAACAGTGTCTCTCATTCTGTCCACAGGAAGCCGTTACCCGGTTCAGGGATAATCCGGTTGGTGAAATGGTCACAACCAATTACGAGAAGTGCGTCGGATGCCATCTTTGTTCACTGGTCTGCCCGTCCGGGTTTATCCAGATGGGGATGGGTGAAGGCCTTTAGGCTGGGACGAAAAGAAACCATGAAAACAAGAGGAGATAACGGATCCATGTCAGAAGATGTCATATATCAGGTTCAGGAGGCCATTGCATCCTCCAGAAAGTGGGCTGAAACAGGATGGCCCGTTACGTTTGGGCCCCGTAATGTAGAGCTCTCGTCGCTCAAGCAGGCCGAGTCACAGCCGAAAAATTTTATTTTTCGGCTGGAGGCCATCAACTATTGGAAGCAGGCACAGCTCACCGGAAATGATGCGGCTGATTCAGGCCAGAAGGCCCTTGATGCACTCAAAAATGGTAATCTCTCTGCTGCCGAAAATGCGCTTTACTTTTGCCAGTTTATTGAAAAGCCATTTGCCGAAGATGCAAAAACCTGGTTGCCTCTTTATGAAGCATTTAAAGGGAAGCGTGCCGGGCACTGAGAGCACGGCACGGCTTTTTTTCTCATGAACATTTTAATTATGACGGATTGGTCATGAACATAGGAATTTTGCTCAAAGAGGGGCCGTATAACCACCAGGCCTCCGATACGGCTTTCAAGTTTGCTGAAGCCGCCATCAAGAAAGGACACAGGGTTGATGCCGTTTTTCTTTACAACGATGGGGTTACCAATGTGACGAAGCTCATGGATCCACCCCAGGATGACCGCAACATTGCGGCCCGCTGGAGTGAACTGGGCCGCCAACACGGCTTTGAGATTCTTGCCTGTATTGCTGCATCCAAACGTCGGGGAATCAATGATGATGTGCTTGTAGAGGGCAGTTCCATCACCGGGCTTGGAACTCTTACGGACATTGCAATTCGAAACGACAGATTTGTAACCTTTGGAGATTAAGCTATTATATGGAAAACGAAAATGTAAAAAAGATCATGCATGTCTTGCGCCATGCACCACACGGGACAATTTATACCTACGAGGGGCTTGAGATGATTTTGATCATGGCCGCCTACGAGCAGGATCTCTCGGTTGTCTTTATCGGCGACGGAGTATATGCCCTCAAAAAGGGTCAGGATACCAGTGCCATTGGTATTAAGGGTTTTTCTCGTACCTTTATGGCTCTTGATGGTTATGATGTTGAAAAACTTTATGTTGATCAACTCTCACTTGAAGAGCGGGGTCTTGGTGAAGATGATTTGATTGTTGGTGTCGAGGTAATGAATTCTGAAAACATCGGCAAATTGATGAAAGAGCAGGATGTCATTATTCATCACTGAACAGTTTATGAATTTATAACATATTACCTTTTAAGATGTTACATACAATCAACAAATCTCCGTTCGAAACCTCCACGATGGAAACCTGTCTCAGGTTTCTTCAGCCTGGAGATCCTGTTCTTTTCATTGAAGACGGTGTCTACGCGGTTCAGGCATCCAACAGGTTTTCGCCGATGATCGAAGCTCTCCAGAAAATCAATCCTGTATTTGCGCTTCAACCCGATCTGAGTGCCAGAGGAATTGATTCGGTTGCCGATGGGGTTGGAACAATTGATTATGAGGGTTTTGTCGGGCTGGTAGAGGAGCACCAGGTCAACACCTGGTTCTGAGCGACCGGCCACAGAGCAGACTTTGAAAACCGTTATTCCCTTGTCTTATGACTATTGAGTGGGGTCGAGCAGTTCAGGAAAACAAAAAAGAGATTCTCGACGCATGGATGAGGCGATCGATGCTCATATTCTCTGGAAAAATGGCACCTGGATCTCCGGTTGCAGATGCCCTCCATCAAGCACTCGGGATGGTGCTTGACAATTGCGAAAAAAACAGCGAACTTCTTGCTTCCGCATTGGTGCAGCTTTCGCGAATTCTTGCCGTGCAGGATATGCCGCCCTCTCTGGCGATGTCGCTTTTTTTTGAACTAAAAAAAATCATTCTGGAGCTCTCATTGAAAGGCAGTCAAAAACAATCATTGAAACAGCTTGACCCGGATGTGTTGCAGAGCCGCCTTGAAGAACTGACCCTTCAGGCGTTTGACGGTTACATGGTGCAGCGTGAACAGATTTGCAAGCTGAAGCTTGATGAAAGCAAACGCATGCTCTTCATGCAGTTACGGAGGGCAGAGGCATGAAAAAAGTGTTGTTGCCACTTCTCATCACGGTCGTCCTTTGTCTCATCCCCTATATTGGGGTACAGTATGCGGGGCTTGCGTATCTCTTCGCAATCATCATTCCCTGTTCCGCTCTGGTCATTCTGATTGCAGGTTTTGCCATAAGAATGGTGAACTGGCTGGTTCGTCCTGTTCCTTTTCGCATTCCCACAACCTGCGGGCAGGAAAAATCCTTGTACTGGATCAAGCAGAATAAGCTTGAATCCCCCTCTAATCTTTTGGAGGTCACTCTTAGGGTACTGGGTGAAGTGCTTCTTTTCCGCTCCCTTTTTCGGAATACAAAAGCTGAACTCTACGCCGGACCGAAACTTGCCTATGGATCAACCAAGTGGCTCTGGCTTGGCGGCATGGTTTTTCACTGGTCGATGCTCATTATTGTGCTCCGCCACTCAAAGTTCTTTTTTTCTACGGTCCCACCTTTTGCCGATTTTCTTGATAATGCCGATCGATTCTTCGACATTACTCTTCCGGCATTGTATATGACCGATGTCCTTGTTCTCGCCGCCATCTCTTTTCTTGTTGTTCGAAGGCTGCGCGATGCGAAGCTGCGTCTGATTTCTTTGCCAACTGATTTTTTCCCACTTTTTTTGATTTTGGCCATTGTGCTTGCGGGTATGAGCATGCGCTATGTCACAAAAATCAATGTGCTGCCAGTGCACGATCAGATTTTGACGCTCATGGATTACAGCTTTACTCTTTCCAGCGAAATTGGTGTGCTTTTTTATGTGCATCTCTTTCTTGTTTGTGTGCTTGCCATTTATTTTCCTTTCAGCAAGCTCATGCACGCAGGAGGTATCTTTTTGAGTCCAACACGCAACCTTTGCAACAACAGCCGTGAAAAGAGGCATATCAATCCATGGAATCCCGATATCAAATTCAAGAGCTATTCCGAGTACGAGGATACCTACCGCGATAAAATGAAAAAAGCTGGTCTTCCGGTTGAAAACGAATAACTATGTCGAAATACCTCCCAAAACTATCCGAACTCAAAGAGGAGTTCGACAAGAAAAAACCGGCTCTCTTGAAAGAGGACTATTCCGGCAAGGAGTGGTGGGATCTGCCCGTCGAGTTCCGTGACGGCAACTGGTGCTTTCCTGGCAAGCCGGAAGTGCTCGAAGATCTTGGCTTTCCCAATCCCCGTAAATGGGCCGCAACCGATGCCGATTGGCAACTGCCCGACGGATGGGAGAAGACGATCCGCGATGGGCTGAAAAGCCGTCTCACGCGCTTCCGTTCTTTCAAG
>CAILXB010000314.1 GCA_903838025.1 uncultured Chlorobiaceae bacterium | reverse complement strand
CTGTTCTTTCATTGTATTTTCCTTTTCCGGAACATTGATAAAAAAGAGCCTCGTACGAGGCAGGAGTGGCAGCAATGCAGGAAAGAAAAAAATGAAGAAGAGTTCTCATCAACCGAAAACACCCGGGCAACTTCAGACAAGCTGAGTGCCATCGTATCGTCACAAACGCCGAAAACTGTCAAGACGAACAACTGAATTTCCCTGCGTCCTTTCTTAGCATTCTTATACCACGAATTAAAACGTCTGCAATGTATGATTTTTTTTTACCAAAGACGAATTTATTTTGCCCCCCGTCACGGCCAACATTATAACGTTTTCACGAAAAGAGAGCCGTGGCAATGCGCACCGGTTGACTTTTTTATTACCTTGAAGTTCTTTGTTGACAAATACTATCACTATGAATGGCTTTGCCCTCTCTTTCTACACCCGACTCTTCCCCATGCTTTTGGGTACGGCACACCTTTTCAGCGCCCTTCACCCAAAACTCCAAACTTTTTTCAGGGTAAGGAAAGGCTTGTTTGAAGAGCTGGAACAAAAAATCCATAAACTCCCCCCCTCCTCGTTCCGCCTATGGGTCCATGCTTCCTCTGTCGGTGAATTTGAACAGGCGCGTCCGGTTATTGCTGCGCTGAAAAAGAAGCACCCCGAGATCACTTTTTTTGTCTCCTTTCTTTCCGATTCCGGCTACAATGCCAGGAAAAACTTTCCAGATGCCGCAGCAGTCTTCTACCTTCCCACCGACACCCAGGAAAACGCCAAGCGGCTGCTCTCGCTCATCAAGCCCGATCTGCTTCTTCTTATGCGCTATGACTTTTGGCCAAATCATCTCCTTGAGGCAAAAAAATACGGCGTAACGTTGATCCTTGCCGCTGCGGTACTCCAGCGTGGTTCGGCCTACTTCAACCCCCTGCTGAAAGGTTTTTACCAGAGCATTTTTCATCTCTTTGATCAAATCTATACCGTTTCAGAACAAGACCAGCTTGCTTTTCGGCAGCTATTCAATTGCCAACAGGCAGAAACCGCAGGCGATCCGAGGTTTGATCAGGTTTTTCTGCGAAGCAGAAACTGTGAGAGGGTTGCTCACCTGAAACCGCTTTTCAAAAACCGTACAGTACTGGTTGCCGGAAGTGTCTGGGAGAACGATGAGCATCTGCTCCTTCCCGCCTGGAAGGAACTTGAGGAGCGCCCCTCACTTCTTCTGGTGCCGCATGAGGTCAACCCCGAAACGATGGCACAGCTTTACCAGGAGCTTCAAAATCACTCTCTTGAATATATGGCTGTATCGGCCCTGAATGAAACATTCGATCCCGAACAGCAGATCCTTGTCATCGACCAGATCGGCTACTTGGCGGAACTCTATTCGCTCGCCTCAATAGCATACGTAGGAGGTGGCTTCGGGGTCAATGTGCATAGCACGCTTGAACCGGCAGCTCACGGCATTCCTGTACTTTTTGGCCCCCGCTACCATAACTCCCCCGATGCGGAAGGTCTTGTTGCAGCAGGCGGAGCTACCGTCATTGAGAATCAAAAGGAACTTGCCACAGCCCTGAAAACCCTGACAACCGACGATGCACAAAGAAAAAAGAGGGGGATGAAGGCCGGAGCATTCGTTCAGAGAAGTATTGGGGCTACTTCAACAATTGCAGAAGGTATGGAGCGTTACCTTGGCGTTTAACTCTTATCGTTCTTTGTTTGTGTTATTTTCTGTAATGGCAAAATATGCTTGTGATATTTCTTCTCCCATACCTGTATTGCCAGTGCCTGAAATGTTCTCTTACCGGTTTTCACACCTGTAATTTTCAAATATCTACCAGGCGCAACCTGTGTCTTGGGAAGCAGTTCGGACTTGCTCAGGTCAACGTACCAAATATCCCTTTTAAAGTCTTTTATAATAAGAAGATGGCTACGCGTATCGACTTTAATGACCTTTCCTCCAAGCAGTCCTTTTTCTGAATTCGTCCAGCGATGTTCATTAGCGTAAATCAGCTCATTATACACATGAACATTTTCGATAAGGTAACGGTGGATATACTCTCCAACATCAACAGTGTTAAGCGCTACGCTGAGCAAAAGGCTTACGGAAAGGGAGGCTGCAATAACCTTGGGTGCAGAGTAACGGTACCCTGTTCGTGTATGCCGGAATCCAAAAAATGCAATCAAGATAAAGAGGGCAAGCGCGGCAAGCCATAAATAGGGTATACTTGCAACGATATCAGCAATGATCGGACGTTGAATAAATAAAAGGTTGATCGTGTCATGATCTTCAATAAAATCATGATCAAGGAAAACATAGATTGCGGTCGCAATAGATATGGCACCAGTGAGTACCGAAATTGCAGCAAGCAACCAAAAACCAAGCCGCCTGACAAGAAAGTGCCAGCGCGGAATTGGCACCATATTTCTTTTTTCAATTTCTTCCAGGATGGATCCTGAGCTTGCCTTCTGCATACACTTTACAGCTAATTCTTTTCAAGATAAATTTTTATTTTTTTCTTAGCCCGACTGATAAGCGTAGCTACCGTCCCTTGGGGAATCTGCAGAATATCAGAGATCTCTTCATAGGATTTTTCTTCGAAAAACTTCAAAACAATGATCTCTCGATACCTTGGCTCAAGCCGGTCAACAGCCTCCTTTATTTCCAAAATGGTGTGCCGATGCTCCTTTTGATCACTCAAACCAACATCATCAGCGACCCTTTCAAAAAGAAAAAAATCATCAGCTCTTGTTAGTACGCTCGGACGGCTCCTTTCCTTTCGAAAATAACTAACAGTTTCATTATGTGCGATTCTGTAGATCCACGATGAAAACTGGAGCGAATGATCATAATCGTTGAGATGAAGAAAAATTTTAACAAATATCTCCTGTAACAGATCCTGGGCGGCGCTGGCATCCTTGCATCCCAGACGGGAAACATATCTCAACAGAGGTGCTTCATATCGACGAACGATGGCAGCAAATGCCTGTTTGTTTTTAATCGTTTTTGTAACCAGCTCTTGATCACTGCACTGCTGCTCTTCTCGATAGAATGGAGTGTCGGCCATATCCTGTTTAAAATATTGAGGTTCCCTGTTTCAATACGTCATCGAGGCATCAACCTCCTGCACTGCCACTTGCTCGGAAACAATCCGAAGAGTGTGATGCACAAACGAAAACAAGGGTACTGCAGCAAAAAACACCAGCAGACCCTTGCAGGCTTCAAACAGTGCTACGGCTCTGTGGAGAGGCGTCATCTTACCGTTTAAAGCCATGTATATCAACTTTTTATAGGGCAATTAATCCAGCCGGGGCTTGATTCCCTTGATATCATGAAAGGAGACGACACCGAGCAAGTAATCGTTATCATCAGTGATCGGGATTGCCCGGAAGGAGTAACGAAAAAACATGTCAACAGCATCATGAAGCGTGTCATCCGGATTCAGCGTGATAAGACTGTCAGTCATAATGTCACCGAGTGTCTGGTCTGGATCGGCCTCAATCAGCTCCCTGATATCGACAACCCCCTGGAGGGTGCTCTCAGTATCGACAACATAGACATACATGATAACATCCATATCACCGGCAACCGCACGATAATTGCCTATGACATCCTTGACAACGGTCTCGACAGGCCGCCTTATCACCTTCTGGGTAGAGTAGAGCATAATGTTTTCATCATGCTGGTCGATAATTTGCTGAACCCTCTGCTTGCTTTCACTATCAACAAATTCGATAATCTCATCGGCATCAGAAGCGGGAAGTATCGAAAGTATCCCGGCAACCTGCGCAGGACTCATTTCGTTGATCAATCCGGCGGCCCGAACTTTTTCCATGGAGCGGATCAGTTCCCGCTGCACTCTCGGCTCAACCTCTTCGAGGGTATCTGAGGCCAGTTCGGGCTCAATCTCGTTAAAGACCGCCAGGCGTTGATTCCCTTCCAGCTCTTCAAGAATATCGGCAAGATCAACAGGATGGATGTCATTAATATTTTCCTTAAGCACATTGAGCTTGACGTTCCCCTCAAAGCTTCCAATGGTTTCGGGCAGCGGTTGAACATAGAGCCATGAAATGCTGGAGCCCTCCTTGTACCGGGCAAGATAGTTGGCAAGCTTTTTAAAACCCATCCTTCGGAGAATGCGAAAACGGTTGAAATCCACTTCGCTGACAAAAAGCCGCTCGTTCTGGAAGAGAAGTTTTACGTCATAAACCACTTCAATTTCATGATCATCCATGTCAAGAATTTTCTTGTCGAGGATATAGTCTTTCAGAAAAATGTGGCTGTTGAGAGGGTCAAGTTCGTACCCTTCGGTGCTGGTGATTTCCGAAACAATCTCGGTATTTGAAATCAGGGTGATTTTATCCCAGGGAATCAGCAGGCGGGGGTCACCATAAGGGCGGTGAACAAGCAGGTGGGTCACTTCGGGAATTTTGCCTGCATTCTCCTGAATAACAAGGTCTTTAAGCTTGCCGATTGAGTTCGATTTGAGATAGATCCGGCGACCTACAATTTCGCTCAGAAAAAATTCACGTTCCAGTACAGTAACCATTTGCCTCGTCTCCCTTTTTATAAAACATTCATAACGGTTATGAATTTATAGACCATCAGCACCACCAGCAAAAAAAGATACACACGAAGTACCGCCAAAGAGATTTTGACCGCCCGCGACATTTCAACTTTCGGTTTGGCATAGCGCTTGTTAATCTCACGAATCTTGTTGACAAACTGATTGATTGTCCTCATGGCCTGACACCTTTACTGGAAAAGATTGGGAAAAAGCGCACTGACTCCGTACATGGTCGAGAGTATAATAATAGAGACGACAATCATGGTGCTGACAATATTCTGCAACCGTGTATTGGCATACTCCCCCATCGTCTTTTTGTCGTTGAGCAAAAGAATCAAAAAGACCAGTGCTGCCGGAAGAAGAGTGACCGCAATAACCTGAACAAAAAGGGTAATGAGCACAAGCGGCGCCCCCGGTATCAGGGGAACAACACCGGCTGTTGCAAGGGTAATAAAGAAGGAGACATAAAACCAGGGGGCTTCCTTCACCTTGGTGTTGAGAGAGTGAGCCCATCCGAAGATTTCACCAAACGCCCAGGAACTTGCCAGCGATATGCAGATGGCCCCAAGCAGACCGGCATCAAAGAGCCCTATGGCCATAAAAGCACCGACATAGTGGTTCGTTTTCATCAACAATTTGGCAGCGGTAGCGGCATCATCAATGGGTGTGCCATGCAGCAGGGTACCGGTTACAATCACAATAAAAATTGCAATTGAGACGGTGATAATTGAGCCGATAAAGGTATCAAGCTTACCCATCTTGATGTCCTTTTCCTGCAATCCCTTGTCAACAACAGAGCTTTGCTGGAAAAAAAGCATCCACGGCGCAATAGTAGTACCAATATTGGCCATAAGCAGAAAAAAGAGCTCATTGGTGAGGCCACCGGGAAGATTGGGAATAAGCCCCTGACCAGCGATGTCTGAAAGTGATGGATTGACCATAAATGCCGCCGGAATATAGATCAGGTTCAGCAGGCAAAACCCCAGGGCAATCTTTTCCCATGTCCAGTATCGCCCATTGAGCACAATGATACTCATGAGCAGAACAACGATGATAACGGTCAACCAGGCAGGAACACCGAAAATACCAAGAGCCGCAGTCATCCCCACAAATTCAGTGACCAGCGTCAGCCAGTCAACAATCATGAGGTCAACAAGTGAAAACCATCCCCAGAAAGCGCCAAAACTTTCAAAAATTGCCTCGGCGTGTCCACGCTTGGTCACAGCGCCTAACCTCACCGTCATCTCCTGTACATAATAGGCAACGGGAATAAGGAGCAGCAGAAACCAGATCAGGTGATAGCCATATTTGGCGCCTGTGGCAGCATAGGTCGTAATTCCACCCGCATCATTATCGGCAATCATCACCACAAGGCCTGGGCCTGCAATTACGAGGTAGAGGCGGACAGCTTTCCAGACTTTTTTGAACCGGTAGTAGAGAACGGAAAAAAAATCCATATCCGTTGAGTTGGACGTTGACAAAACCCGGCATTGATATCAAGACAGAAAGGGAGGCATCGAACTCATGGTCTTTT
>CAILXB010000313.1 GCA_903838025.1 uncultured Chlorobiaceae bacterium | reverse complement strand
GGCCCGAGTTATGAGGACAAGTTTGCCCGAAAGGGTATCAGAGTTGTTGATCTTCTCAATCCTGAATTGCTCCAGGAGAAGCTCCGTGAAAATCTTGCAGCGAAGAACAAGCTTTTAAAAAATATTTATGAGAAGGAAGAGATCGATGTCGAGACCATGGTGCGTGAGTACGAAGAGTTCGACAAGATTATCGATCCTTATGTGACCAATACTCAGCTCTACCTGAACCGTCAGCTCCAGGAGGGAAAAACCGTTTTACTGGAGGGCGCTCAGGGTTGCCTGCTTGATGTTGATCACGGCACCTATCCTTATGTGACCTCTTCAAACCCGACTTCCGGAGGAGCCTGCACAGGATCCGGGATTGCTCCGAACTATATCGGCAAGGTAATCGGTGTCAGCAAGGCATACATGACCAGAGTCGGCAATGGGGCTTTTCCATCGGAACTCCTTGATGAGACGGGGGAGCTTCTTGGCAAGATTGGTCACGAGTTTGGCGCAACAACAGGACGAAAACGTCGCTGCGGCTGGATCGACCTTGTTGCCCTCCGCTATTCGCTCACAGTCAATGGTGTTACGGAAATTGCCCTTACCAAGCTTGATGTACTTGATACTTTTGATGAGATCAAGGTCTGTACATCCTATATGCTTGATGGCAGGGAGATTCACGACTTTCCGACTGATCACCAGACACTTGCGAGAGTGACACCGATCTACACCACCATGAAAGGGTGGATGGCTTCGAACGCTGATGCCAGAACATTTTCAGACATGCAGCCCGAAGCACAGAACTATGTGACCTTCCTTGAAGATGAACTCCAGGTGCCGGTTACTTTTATCTCTGTTGGGCCCGGGCGTGAAGAGACCGTTTTCAGATAAACTTCTTGGAGAGTTATTGCCATGGCTTTGATGGATATCGCTGTTGTGCCTCTCGATGGTAAAGAGGGGAGTCTGAGTGGCTTTGTTGCGGGGTTGCAGGAACTTTTGGCAGGAAGCGGCTGCAGTTACCGGCTTCATGATATGGGTACGACAGTTGAAGGTCCAGCGCCTCTGCTTTTTGAGCTTGCGTTGAGGCTTCATGAGTATTCCTTCAGCCAGGGTGGCAAGCGCGTTTACACCGTCATGAAAATTGATGATCGTCGGGATCGGGCTGTCCGTCTCGGCGAGAAGACCGCATCCGTTAAAGCCAAAATAGCCCCGACAAGCGAGTCGGGAGAGTAGGGGGATTACCGAAAATATTTTATCTTCTCCTTCTTTATCTCTGACCGTCGTAACTCGGGTTACTTGCGGCCAGTAACTCTCAATAGAAAAAAGTAATGATGCAGGTTCCCGGTGATATTCAGATAATCAAGGAAGATAACGTCACGCACAGTTTTTGTGGTCTTGCCTGTGTCGGATGGATGTATCAGAAGATCAAGGACAGTTTTTTTCTCATACTTGGAACGCATACCTGCGCCCATTTTTTGCAGAATGCTCTTGGAATGATGATTTTTGCCAAACCACGCTTTGGCATTGCCCTTATGGAGGAGGGAGACCTTTCCAAGAATGAGCCGACGCTTCAGGAAATTATCAGTGAAATCAAGGCTGATCATAACCCTTCCGTTATATTTCTCCTCTCTTCATGTACTCCAGAGGTGATGAAGGTTGACTTCAAGGGGTTGGCCCACCATCTCAGCACTCC
>CAILXB010000312.1 GCA_903838025.1 uncultured Chlorobiaceae bacterium | reverse complement strand
TGGGCACAAGGGAGAGGTGGGTGAGCGAAAAGTTTTGCAGCGACTGGCCGAGCGATTCATCCGGCTCTCCGAGAGCAAGTGCGCCGCCGGAGATGAGCGATCGGAAGAGGAGTGAGTAGCCGCCGATGTGGTAGAGCGGCAGTGAAAGAAGCCAGCAATTGCCCGCGCCGAACGCAATATTTTTATTGGAGCCGAGGGCGCTGTACCAGTGGTTGGCAAAGCTGTGCAGGGCTGCTTTTGCCTCTCCTGAGCTTGCTGAAGTGTGAATAAGGGTGACGGGGCGTTGCATTGCGTCCACGGTTCCAAACTTTGGGTTTGTGCTCTTCTCAAGGGTCGGGCCGCACTCTTTGCTGTACCAATCATTGTCAACCAGTTCACCAATACTGATGCTGCCCGGCAGCGTTGTTGTGCCCGAGGTCACGATCAGGTTTGGCTGGAGTTTATGAATGGTGTTGTTGATCAGTTGTTCAGGAAAGCGGTAGTTGAGCGGCGCGGCAATCATGCCACCCTTCAGCAGTCCGAGAAGAAGCAGCAGCAACTCCCCGCTGTTTGGCGCCACAATCGCAACACTATCACCGGCACAAACTCCCATGCAGACGAGATTATTAGCAATCTTTTCTGCCCTTTTGTCGCATTCGATGAACGAGAGGGTTGTTTCGGCCATCCTCAACATGGGCGAGTTGCCAAAACGCTTTGCTGCCTGGCCTATAGTGTCCATAGTGTTGTTGTCTGAACCGTGATTAACCGGATGAGCTGTTACTAAAGAACGTATCGAGTTACAGAGGAATCTTTTACAATGTCCATACTGAAGTGCGCTTGAGGATTCTCTGACTGACCTTCAGCCCTTCCCTGTAAAGTTTTTGGGCATCAAGGAGAGCATTCTCAGCTCCAAAAGGTGCTTCGAGCAAGTCATGCTTCAGGTAGCGGTAGGTGTCGAGCCCGCAGGCGGCTGGTTTTGAGGCGGTTGATGCGGCCAACCAGGCATAGAAGCTCAGACTGATACCGCTCTCGAAAGCTGAACTGAACACCGCAAGCAAATTGTGTTCCCTTGCATAGCGGGCGAAGCGCAGTGTGGCAGCGATTCCTCCCAGCCTGTTTGGTTTCAGTATCAGCGCCGCAAGCGATGCTTCAGGAATCTTGTAGAGCAGTTCCGGATTTTGCCAGAGCGTTTCGTCGAGCGCTGATGGAATCGCTGTTTTTGCCCAAAATTCGCCAATCAGCTCGGCCTTTTTCAGTGGCTCTTCGATATAGGCGATGCTTCTCTGCGGAATGTGTCGCGCAAAATCGAGCGCTTCGTCAAGTGTGAGCGACTGGTTGGCATCAAGCCGTAGCTCAATACGCTCCCCGAAGGTGCGGTGCAGTGCCCTGATGCTTTTGATGGCACTCTCGGCATCACTTGCCGTGACTTTAAGCTTGAAGGTGCGATATCCAAGCGAGAAATACTCCTCTGCCCGCTCTATGACGAGCGTTGTATCGCCAAAAAGCAGGGCATTGACCGGTACCTGGCGGGCGGCAGGCCCAGCATCTGCAAAAGCGGGAAGGGAGCCCCCTATGGCTGCGTCAAGGTTGATCATCGCCATCTCCAGTCCGGTACGAACCGAGGGGTAAAGCCCTTCCAGCAAAAGGCTGGGATTGGCAAGATCGTGTTTCGCCAGCAGCTCTACCAGTTGTGCTTCGGCTGATTGCAGCACTTCCCGGTGCAGACCCGGAAGCGGAGCGATTTCACCATAGCCAATATGCCGCTCTCCCTGACTTTTCAGTGCAACGATAATGCCCTCCCGTTGCACAAGCCGCCGTCCCTTGACGGTGACGGGCTCCGTAAAGGGGATGGCATACCGGTAGAGAACGATATGCGCCGCGTTCACGGTCTCTTGGGAAATTTGCTGAAATCAGGCTTCCGTTTTTCGACAAAGGCGTTCCGGCCCTCTTGACCCTCTTCACTCATATAGTAGAGCATGGTGGCATTGCCAGCAAGTTCCTGCAAGCCGGATTGCCCGTCACAGTCAGCATTGAGGGCCGATTTGAGGCAGCGGATGGCAAGCGGGGAATTTGCAAGGATTTCACGGCACCATTGGATGGTCTCCTCTTCAAGCCGTTCGAGCGGCACAACGGTGTTCACCAGCCCCATTGCGAGCGCTTCAGCGGCATTGTACTGGCGACAGAGAAACCATATTTCGCGAGCCTTTTTCTGGCCGACAAGCCGCGCCATGTAGCTTGCACCCCATCCTCCGTCAAATGAACCAACCTTGGGGCCCGTCTGGCCGAAGATGGCATTCTCAGCCGCAATGGTGAGGTCGCAGAGCATGTGCAGCACGTGGCCTCCGCCGATGGAGTAGCCAGCAACCATTGCAATGACCGGTTTCGGGCAGGTGCGGATATCGCGCTGGAAATCGAGGACATTGAGCTTGTTGACCCCTTTGCCGTCGGCATAACCGGCGTTACCCCTGATTTTCTGGTCGCCACCCGAGCAAAAGGCCAGATCGCCCTGGCCCGTGAGGATAATAACACCAATTGCATTGTCATTCCTTGCGTCTTGAAGAGCCTCGATCATCTCGTCGACCGTTTGCGGACGAAACGCATTGCGCACTTCAGGGCGGTTGATGGTGATTTTGGCTATGCCTTCCGCCTTATGATAGATAATGTCGGTAAATTCACCTTCTTGTATCCAGTTTACAGCGCTCATATCAGGATGGTTGATGCTTGTTGAAAAATGTTGTCAGGCGGTCAAGAAACAGCTCCCGGTTTTCGAAGTGCAGGGTATGGCCGCACTCCGCAAAAATCTCAAGGCTCGAATCAGGGCATAAATTAACCATTTGGCGGCCAATCTCAACGAATTTCAGGTCTTTTTCACCCGCAAAAAATTGGATTGGCACCCTGTTTTGTTGCAGTTCATCCCACGTGGAGGGCTGGCGTCCCGTTCCAAGAAGCCTCAGAGCAAGGGCAAGGTTCGAGGGATTGTTGATTTTCCTTTCGCTCTCGACCTCTTTGAAGATCGGGTGATTTTTGAGCGAGGCAAAGAGCGGTTGCTCATACCATGCTTCAATGAATCCCTCAAAGTTCCGTTCAATCTTTCGTGCAATACCTTCATCGCTCTCCCGGCGGCTGAGGCGCTCCTCTTCAGTTCTGAGGCCGGGGGAAGCAGAGACAATAATCGCTTTTTCAAAGAGTTCCGGATAGCGCAGCAGCAGGGAGAGCGCAATTCTGCCACCCATTGAATAACCGACAAGAAAGCAGGGTTCGGGAGCTGCCGTACGGCTCAGTTCCATTGCGAGCGCATCAACAGTTTCTGTAAAAAAGAGGTCGGGGTTGCCGTTTGCCTCTATATCGCTCTCTCCGTGCCCAGGCAGGTCAACGAGAATGCAGCAGTACTCATTTTCAAGCTCCCGGGCAATTGGAACCCAGTCGATGCCCGAGCCAAGGAAGCCGTGCAGAAAGAGGATGCGGGGGAGGGAAGAATCCCTTGCGTTTTCAGTGTTGAGTGGGGTCTCACTATTGGGAGTGGCTGTTATGCTCATAATATTTCAAAGGGATGGACTATTTGCTGATTTTTTTTCGATACAACTTGTTTCCAAAC
>CAILXB010000311.1 GCA_903838025.1 uncultured Chlorobiaceae bacterium | reverse complement strand
GCCCTATGTTCAGGGATTACGCCCCTTCGGGGCTGGGGTGGGCTTACTGTTCGTGGGGCTGAGGTGGACGGATACGTGGCGCGGAGCTCCGTGGGCGAGAGGCATAGGGCTGCGCCCTATGTTCAGGGATTATGCCCCTTTGGGGCTGGGGTGGGCTTACTGTTCGTGGGACTGAGATGGACGGATACGTGGCGCGGAGCTCCGTGGGCGAGAGGCATAGGGCTGCGCCCTATGTTCAGGGATTATGCTCCTTCGGGGCTGGGGAATTTTTCCTGATAACAATCGATATTTCTCGTTACATTCCTTTTATAGATCACATAACGATCCGGGAGTATATATGAGCGATGCGGGGTATAATTACAGGGTAGTGCGCGGGTTTGCCTTTTCGGCGCTTTTTTGGCTTGTTATTGGCTTGGTTGTGGGGCTTTGGATTGCTTTTGAAATGTTCAATCCTGCGCTCAACCTTACACCCTGGCTCAGCTTCGGACGTCTCAGAGTCGTTCATACCAACGGGATGGGACTCGGTTTTTCCCTTGCGGCTATTTTTGCCACATCCTATTACATGCTGCAGCGGCTTACCAGAACAGCTCTGCTCTTTCCCCGTCTCGCACAGGCGCACCTCTACCTCTTCAACACAGTCATAGCACTTGGTGCGCTGAGCCTCTTTGCCGGAATGAACACCACCAAAGAGTATGCCGAACTTGAGTGGCCAATTGATATTGGCGTCGTTGTTTTCTGGGTCATGTTTGCCATCAATGTCTTTGGCACACTGATCAAGCGCCGCGAAAAACAGATGTACATCTCTTTGTGGTACATCATCTCCATGACCGTGGCCATTGCCATCCTTTATATTGTCAACAACCTTGAGATTCCCGTCAACCTCTTCAAGTCTTACTCGATCTATGCTGGAGCAAACGACGCAAATGTGGAGTGGTGGTACGGCCACAACGTCGTCGGCTTCATCTTTACGATACCGATACTGGCGATGTTCTACTACTTCTTTCCCAAATCGACGGGACTGCCCATCTATAGCCACCGCCTCTCCATCGTCTCGTTCTGGGCGCTCAACTTTGCCTATCTCTGGACAGGAGCACACCACCTCATGCTCACTCCCCTTCCGGAATGGATTCAGACCGTTGCCATGGGTTTCAGCATCTTCCTGATCGCTCCCTCATGGGGTTCGGTGGTCAACGGCTATTACACGCTTCAGGGAAACTGGGAGCAGATGCGCTCGAACTATCTGGTAAAATTCTTCATTGCTGGCATCACTTTTTACGGCCTCCAGACCCTTCAGGGCCCTCTTCAAGGACTCAGAACCCTCAACGCCTTCTTCCACTATACCGACTGGGTGGTAGGCCATGTGCACATGGGAACGATGGGATGGGTTACCATGGTCGTTGCAGCATCATTCTACTCCATGATTCCGCATATTACCAATACCGAGATTTACAGCATCAAGCTTGCCAACATACAGTTTTGGCTGACACTCTTCGGCCAGGTGCTATGGACTACCGCCATGTGGATTGCGGGTATCCAGCAGGGTGCCATGTGGAAAGCCACCAACCCCGACGGCTCACTGATGTACAATTTTCTTGATACCGTCGCCTCTCTCTACCCATACTACCAACTGCGTTTTGCGGCAGGACTTATCTTCTTTATCGGCATACTGATTTTTGTCTGGAATCTGGTCATGACGGTCAGGAAGCAACCTCGCACGGCCGAAGCATAACCGACACTAACCATCAGGAGCTGTAATCATGGGGATCACTTCAAAACCGGTTGTTTTTGCTGTTCTTTCAGCCGCTGTCATCCTTATCGGGACCACGGCAACCGTCTTTATTCCTCTTTTCATGCCCTCTACGCAGCCGATCAGCGCCTCCATAAAACCCTACACAGCGGTTGAACAGGAGGGACGCGACATCTACATGCGTGAGGGATGCAACAACTGCCACACCCAGACCGTACGCCCACTGAGAACCGAAGTGCTGCGCTACGGCGAATACTCAAAACCGGAAGAGTTTGCCTACGACAGGCCTTTTCTCTGGGGTTCCCGCCGCACCGGGCCTGATTTGAACAGGATTGGCGGAAAATATCCCGACTCATGGCACTACACCCACCTGATGAGTCCACAGGGGATGTTCGAAAAATCCAACATGCCACCTTACGCCTGGCTTGCAAAGAACAAGCTCGATACCGGGTACTCGTATAAAAAGTGCTCCGTACTCGGCTATGGCTATTCGGAAGGCGAAGTTAAGCAACAGATCGGCCAATACCAGGCAACCGTGACCTCTGAAAGCTATCTCTCAAAAGAGAGCCGCAACAAGGTGACCCCGCCGGAACTCCGCAAGGAGCTTACCGAGATGGATGCCCTGATTGCATACCTTCAGAAACTGGGACGGGATGTCAAAACAATGGAGGCCCAAAAATGACACTTTCGGGCCTGGCATACCTCCTCTTTACCATGCTTCTCGCCGTCGTTATGGGAGGAATAATTATGTATTACTTCAATCCCAAACGAAAAGAGAAGATTGAAGAGCCAAAACGCAGAATGCTCGATGATGAGCAATGAATAACTGAAATCCGCCAAAAGGAGTGCTCTATGTATGAAACCCAGGAACCCCAGGATGGCCATAACAAAATCCCCAAAGGGTGGCTGCTCTTTTTTTTCGGGGGAATAATTTTTCTGATTGGCTATATCGTCTCCTATACACCGGCCATTTCCGGCTGGTCGTTCTATAAAGAGTATGACAAGGAGATGGCAGCAGCAGCCAAAACAGAAAAACCTGTTGTCATGAAGGAGTATTCCGACGACAAGGAGGCCATTGAAGAGGGCAAGGAGATTTTTGCAAACACCTGTGCCCCGTGCCATAACGCTGATGCAACGGGAGGAATCGGTCCCAATTTGACTGCACCCACACTCAAATACGGCTCTACCCAAAAGGATCTCTACGAAACCGTGACCAAAGGGCGTCCCAACGGAATGCCCTCATTCCTTCCGCAGATTGGCGCAGAAAAAGTCAGCAAGGTTGTTGCCTTTCTGGAAACCCTTAGAAAGAAGTAATTTCCACCAACTGAGGAGTACGCCATTGTGTGGAGAAAAAAGAGAAGAGCCTTTGAAATCCTGCAGGCCGTCATCATAACCGGCCTGCCTTTTGTGAAAATAAATGGAGAAAGTGCGCTCCGGTTCGACATTTCAACCCTCAAGCTCCATATCTTCGGATCGGTTCTCTGGATGCGGGAGTTTTATCTCATTCTTGCGGCCACCCTTTTTTTCCTGCTCTTCACCGGTTTTGTCACCATAATCTTCGGAAGAGTCTGGTGCGGCTGGTTCTGCCCTCAAACCCTCCTGCTTGACCTGAGTGAAAGCATGGCTGAAGTGGCCAGCAAAAAGCATCAAAAAAGCTGGCAGAAACTCCTTCTGATTCCACTCTCCGCCCTGGTCTCAGTCACCATGATCTGCTATTTCGTCCCGCCAGCAGAGACACTGAGCAGCATATTTGTTGCCCCAACCATCACCGCTTTTTTTGTGGTACTCTGGATTGCCGTCTATCTTGAGTTAGCCTTTCTCGGAAGAGGATTCTGCATCTCCATCTGCCCCTACGCCATGCTGCAAAATCTCCTGTTCGACAAGGAGACGCTTGTGATTGAGTATGATGTTTCGCGTGACGCTACCTGCATGAAATGCAATGCCTGTGTCAAAGTATGCCCTGTCGGTATCGACATCAAAAAAGGGTTGAGCGCCGCCTGCATTGCCTGCGCTGAATGTATCGACGCCTGCCGGAGGATGACCGAAAAAAAAGGGATGCTTCCCTTCCCGAACTACAGGGGGCGGGTGCTGCGCCCAAAAACATTCTGGCTTGGGGGAGCAACCGCCGCCTCAGCCATCGCCCTTGTTCTGCTGCTCTTGAGCCGTCCAGCAGTTGATTTTCTTGTCATTCGTGACAATGGCTCACTGCCACCAGGGCTGAACCGTTACTCCTACACCATCCATAACAACGGCGGGAAAACACTGGTACTTGAACTCTCCTCCTCCGATAGCGTCACCCTTATTGGCGAGCACACCCTTCTGTTGCAGCCATTTTCAGCCATTCATGGAAGTATTCTGGTTCAATCGAAGGGCAAACGGGAGCATCTCCATCTCAGAATTTCCGGAGAAGGTATTTCGATCAACAGGGAAACCGCTTTTCTATGAAGCTCTTTTTCTACATCATCTATCCGCTTTTCTTCTTTGCCATGGGCTGTGGCATCTATGTGGCATTCAGGGATGCCGAAGGGCTGGTGGACAACAACTATTATGAAAACAGCACACGCTATTTCCAGGCAAAAGCGCTTGAAGAGCGACTCGGTATTGGAGTAAGCACACCTGATTCACTGAAAAGAGGATATAACATTATCCGTATCAAGGCAACAACTCACGGCAAACCGCTTCAGGATGGTGCCCTCACCCTCTTTGTCGGCAACCTCTCCACCACCCGTTACGACTCGAGCACGGCCATGCGTCAACTCTCCCCCGGCCTCTATCAGGCAACCGCCACCATTCCCTTCAAGGGGGTCTGGTTTGCAAAAGTTGACCTCCGGCAGCAACAGCAACTCATCACCACAAAAAAATGGTTTTTCAACGTACAATAGTTTCTCTGGCGCTCTTCGTATCACTGATGATTCCTGGCAGCACACTCTTGGCTATAGAGTGCACCATCAACCAGGGACCATGCTCCATCACGTCAAGCAGCCATACCGTCACCCTGAACATTGAGCCGAAACCGGTCAGCGCCATGAAAGAGCTTACCTTCAGCGTAACGGTGACACCATGCGACAGGCTGCCCGACACACTGCTGCTTGACCTTTCAATGCCTGGAATGGCGATGGGCAAAAATCAGGTGACGCTTGTCAAAAAGAGCGCCTGCACGTACGAAGGAAAAGGCATCATTGTCCGCTGCATGAGTGGCCGCACGCTCTGGCAAGTGACCCTTCTCTCCGATGAGCTCAACAATCCCGCCTTTACCTTCAATGTCAGGTAGCAAGCCTCTCTCTGCCGAAAGGGTGTGCTGCGACCACTGCCTTCAGGAGACGAGCAGGGCCTCGGCCATTACCGCCCGGATTGAGGGTGAAACCCGCTACTTCTGCTGCCACGGCTGCCTCGGCGTCTACGAGCTTGTCCACAGCAACTCGCTGGACGCCTTCTACAATCAGCGGTGCAACTGGCAACCGGGCCCTCCGGCCACCCAGGTAAAGCTCGAAGCCGCAGCCTTTCACGACACCGTAACCATTACCGGCAGCGAAAGCCGCATTGAGCTGCTGCTCTCAGGCATCAGGTGCGCATCATGCGTCTGGCTCATCGAAAAGTTTTTGATGAAGCACGATGGAGTGCTCTCGGCAAGGGTCAACTATGCCACCCACAAGGCCGTTATCACCTGGGCCTCCGAAACAATCGCTCTCGACACCATTCTGAATGCCATTCGCTCTATCGGCTACCTCCCCCACCCCTCCCGCAACAACGGCAGCGCCGAACTCTTTGCAGAGGAAAAACAGGAGCTGCTCCTGCGCTTCGGCACCGCCGGATTTTTTTCCATGCAGCTCATGCTCTTCACCGCCGCCCTCTATGCCGGTTTTTTCGAAGGAATGGAAGAGCGTTACAAACTTGCCTTTCAGCTCATATCCTGGGCTCTGGCCACCCCGGTGCTCTTCTACTCCGGCTATCCCTTTCTGGCCAGCGCATTCCGCTCACTGAGGCGATTGACACTCAACATGGATGTGCTCGTCGCCCTCGGCTCACTCTCCGCCTACGGCTACAGCATTGCCATGATTTTTTATGGAGGTGAACTCTTTTTCGACACCTCCGCCATGATTATCACCTTTATTCTGCTTGGACGCTTTCTTGAAGCAGGCTCAAGGCTCAAAGCAGGCAACGCCATGGCCGAACTGGCAGAACTCCAGCCGCACGAAGCGCTGCTGCTCTCCCCGAACGGCGAAACAACCATGGTGCCTATTGCTGCCGTGCATATCGGCGACCGGATCGAGATCATCCCCGGCGATAGAATACCGCTTGACGGCACCGTTGTGGAAAGTGAGGCAGAGGTGAATGAAGCGATGCTCACCGGAGAGTCAAACCCTGTGCTGAAAGAGCCGGGCAGCAAGGTTTTTGCCGGAAGCTTTTCGATGAACGGTCGGCTCAGCATCCAGGTCACCGGCAATGCTGAGAGCACCCTGCTTGACCGTATCATCCAGACCGTTGAAGAGGCTCAGGCACGCAAGGCGCCCATTCAGGGAATTGCCGACAAAACCGCAGGCTACTTTGTCCCGGCCACCATCACGCTCGCCCTCGCCACCTTTCTCTACTGGAAACTCACCACTGGCAACAGCGTCACCGCCCTGATGAACGCCGTCTCGGTGCTCGTCATCGCCTGCCCCTGCGCACTTGGCCTCGCCACCCCGCTCGCCATTCTGGTCGGTACAACGGCTGCGGGCAAGAGAGGCATTCTTGTCAAAGGGGGAGATATTTTTGAAACCGTCTCAAAAACCACCACCGTCGTGCTCGACAAAACCGGCACCCTCACCACCGGCAAACCCTCCATGACCGACAGTCACGACTACGGCCTCACGCCAACGTTTATGCAACACGTCGCCTCGCTCGAAGCCGCCTCGGAGCACCCCACCGGACGCGCCATTGTTGCCGCATGGCAAGGAGAACAGCTTACGGTAACGCAATTCAGGGCAACACCGGGCAAAGGAGTTTCAGGAATCATCGAAGGGGAAATCTGGCGAGCAGGGTCGAGAGCCTTTATGGTGCAGGAGCTGATTGTGCTTCAGCCGCTCCATGAAAGCTGCGCCTCTGCGCTCGAATCTGAAGGCAAAACCGTGGTAATGGTCGCCTGCGGCCAAAAACTTGCCGGTATCATCGGCCTGATTGACGACCTGCGCCCGGACGCCCTTCCCCTCATTGCCGGGCTCCGCAACAAAGGGCTCTCACTGAAAATCCTCACCGGCGACAACCAGGGGGTAGCCAACTACATCGCAGCCAAATGCGGCATCACCGACGTTCAGGCAGGGCTCGGACCGCTCGAAAAAGCGGCAGTTATCCGTGCCCTGAAGGCAAAGGGAGCATGCGTCATGATGGTCGGCGACGGCATCAACGATGCCCCCGCGCTGACCGAAGCCGACACTGGCGTTACCCTCGGTCACGCCTCCGGCATTGCCCTCGAGAGCGCCAGCGTTGCCATCCTCAACGATGACCTCCGACTCATCAACACCCTGATGGAAAGCTCTACAAAATGTTTTTCCATCATCCGCCAGAACCTTCTCTGGGCCTTTTCGTATAATCTCATAGCGCTGCCACTCGCCATGTCGGGGGTGCTGCACCCCATCATCTCCGCACTGCTTATGGTCATCAGCTCCCTTGTGGTGGTAAGCAACTCCCTGAGGCTTCAGGCGGGGCGTGAAAAAAATCTGGCAAAGTAACCACTATGTACACAACATTTTACCTTATCGGCATCGGCCTCTTTGTCGGCGTCGCCGCATGGTTCCTCTTCATCTGGGCAGTAAAAAGCGGCCAGTTCGACGACACGGAAGCGCCCAAATACCGGATGCTTGACGATGACGATGAG
>CAILXB010000310.1 GCA_903838025.1 uncultured Chlorobiaceae bacterium | reverse complement strand
AGGGTGCGTGTGCCTCGGCCTATCATCTGCTCAAAATAGTTGCTGCTTTTGACATCGCGCATGAAGAGCAGGCATTCGAGCGGCTTGACGTCGGTGCCGGTGGCGATCATGTCAACCGTGACGGCTATTCTGGGGTTGTACTCGTTGCGAAAGCGGGCGAGCAGTGATTTGGGATCTTCGTCTGACTTGCAGGTGATTTTTTTGCAGAATGCGTTGCCTTCGCCGAACTCTTCACGGATAATTTTGATGATATCTTCGGCATGGCTGTCGGTTTTGGCGAAGACAAGGGTTTTGGGCACCTCGGTTCGTCCGGGGAACAGGAGCGGCATTATCTCGCGAAAGGTGCGTATGATGTTGCGGATCTGGCTTGGATTGACCACGTCACGGTCGAGCTGGGTGGGCGTATAGGTGACATCCTCGTCGAGCTGCTCCCATCGTTTGCGGCGGGAGAGCTTTTCTCGTTTGTCGATAAACTCCTTTGCCTTGATTTCTGCCCCGTTTTTTGTGATCTCTGTTTCGATGAGATAGACGCTGTAACCCACATTGACGCCATCGGCTACGGCACGTTCGTGGCTGTATTCGCTGACGATATTTTCCTGAAAAAAGCCAAAGGTGCGCTTGTCGGGCGTTGCGGTCAGACCGATGAGAAAGGCGTCGAAGTAGTCGAGCACCTGCTGCCAGAGGTTGTAGATGGAGCGGTGGCACTCGTCGATGACGATGAAGTCAAAAAATTCTGGTGGAACCTTTGCGCTGTAGGCTACCGGTACCGGCTCTTTTGGCTGCCAGCGTTTTTCCGCCGGGTTCTCCTCCTCCAGCGAAGGGTCAAGCTCCTCGCCTTTCAGAATGGAGTAGAGGCGCTGGATGGTGGTGATGCAGACATGGCTGTCGCTGGCTATGCTGCTCGACTGGAGCCGCTGCACGTTGTAGAGTTCGGTAAACTTGCGGTTGTCGTCATTGGGCGTGTAGGCCCGGAACTCCTGCTCTGCCTGTTCGCCGAGGTTGCGGGTATCGACGAGAAAGAGTATTCGTTTGGCGTCGCCGTGTTTGAGCAGGCGGTAGATAGAGGTGATGGCGGCAAAGGTTTTGCCTGAACCGGTTGCCATCTGGATGAGCGCTCTCGGGCGTGCGTCACGGAAGGAGCCTTCGAGGTTGTTGATGGCAATGCTCTGGCACTCGCGCAGACCACGTTGGTTCAGCTCGGGAATGGAGTGCAGGCGTGCTCTGAGGCTCTGCTCCTTGCCAAGCCACTCGCGGAATGTTTCCGGGCGGTGAAAGGTGAACACCGGCCGTGAGCGGGGTTTTGGGTCCCGGTAGTCGGTAAAGTGGGTCAACACGCCGGTGCTTTCGTAGACAAAGGGATGCGGGGCGTTCTGGAGGTGCTTCAGTTTGCTTGTTGCATATCCTGAAGATTGATCCTCTACGGAGGTGAGGCGCTGCCCCTCCTCCTCCCGTTTTGCTTCGATGATCCCGACAGGCTTGCGATCAACAAAGAGGACGTAGTCGGACTCTGAGCCATCCTGCATGGGGTAATGGCGCACCGCAATGCCGGGTGAAACATGCCAGTTGATCTGATTCTTCTCCTGAACAGCCCAACCCGCCGCCGTGAGCTGGCGGTCGATGGCGTCACGAGCTTGCTGCTCGGGCGTCTGGTTTAGAGTGTTTTTATCCGGCATAGGGTGAATGGAGAGAGTCGCAACACGAATAAAATGCTTTCCGCAATGTAGAGAACTT
>CAILXB010000309.1 GCA_903838025.1 uncultured Chlorobiaceae bacterium | reverse complement strand
GCTTTGATCAGATAGAGTGTTTGCGTCAGCATAAAAACCAATGCAATTCCGAGGACGATAAAAGCCAACCGTGTGCGCACCAGGTTGAGCTGGGCATCATCAACCGTAAAGAGCGTACGTTGATCTACCAAATCGACCGATTCACCGATCTGTCGCATGATGTTTCGCTTGGCTTGGTGATAGTCTGCGTCATCAAGCATCTGCATCGCCGTGTTGCGATTGGCATCTGTTGGAGGTGTCGAAGATTCGACGAGTGCCATGGCCGTGAATTCGGTACTGGTGAGCCAATCTGACGCTGCCTTGGCAGACTGAAGGTGCTTGAATTCTTCGGCAGTAAATCCGGCTTGCCGCATCAAATCCAGTATCGAAATAGCTTGCCCAAACGAGCGCGGCCGAGCGTCATTATTCAGTACCAAATCCCAATAGACATGGCTGTAATTGATTGGACGGGGCGATTTACCATCACGTATTGCCAGAATTTCCAGATAGTGCTGTTTGTATATCGGGTTCCCCGTAACAATGTAGGTACGCACCATCCGGGTCAAATCATCTGACGATTGCCTCAGTTCATCACTCAGTTCAAAGGAAGTTACTAACTGTTCGTGTGCTCGATTAACGTGCTCTTCGGCAGTGATATAGATACCGAAAGCAACAATGAAAAGCGCACAAATAGCTGCGGTTAACCAAGTGCTGACAGTGCCGGATTTTGAGAAATTTTGCAAAATACCCCCATAACAAAGATGTACTACCTTCAAAAAGATTTGACTCCGATACGTTTGGTCAGGTATGTAATGCCTCACCCCAAGATATCCAAATGCGAAACATGTCAACTGGCAACATCTCGACCAATGCGGCCGCCGCAAGGCCCGTTTCCTTGCAGATAGCAAATCTCTTGCTGTTAGAAGTTTAATCCTTGCAACAGAACGAAAAAACTATCGGAAAAGTTTTAAACTATTACATTATGCAGTGCCATTTCAGCGGAATTCACGTCCATCTTGTTGCGGTTGACTGTGATGCTTCGTCACAGGCGGACGCCTGCAGCCGGCGAAGCCTGCCACAAAGCCGCTGCCAACCTGCCCGCTGTGCTGCTAAAAGCGTGACTGAGCAGTCGGACTACCACTGAACTGCCGGTACAGGATCAGCGAGGTGCCGCCTGAGCTGAGGATACTGAGAGAAGAGAAAACCGTAACTTCTTCAGAAGGTTACTTCTATGTTTTGGGTGGTTTACCTCAGTCCGGAAGCTGATAGCCTTTTTCGCGAAACAGGCGGTGCATGGCATCAACTACTTCCGGGTCGAATAAGCTGCCACGGTGTGTCTCAATCTCATGAATGGCTGCTTCAATGCCTAAGGCGGCTCGGTAAGGTCTCTTTGAGGCCATGGCTTCAAGCACATCGGCTACGGCAAGGATGCGAGATTCAGGTAGTGTATTTTCTCCTTTCAGCCCCTGCGGGTAACCACTGCCGTCCATACGCTCGTGGTGTTCCCGAATGATTCGTGCGTCTCTTCGCTCCAACCCATTTCCCGGGCAATATCCGACGCGATCTGGCCAACGCGACGATCATGACCTGCTGTGTAAGGATCATGGGCTTCCATAACTTTTGCAACTGCCTGGAGCGTGCTTTTCATTGCGCCTTCCAACTGTTTTACATAGTCTCTTATCTTTTGTTCTGCAACTTTTTGCGCTGTGACGTCGTGAATGATTGAATAGACGAGCTCTTTTCCTCCGCTCTCAATGACATTTGGGAACGACTCAACATCACGAATAGAGCCATCTGCCCTGCGGTGTTGAAATGAATAGTGTTTATTCCTGCTCAATCTGATTTCTTCTATTTGAGCCATAAACCTTTCCGGCGCGATGGTATTGATCTCCCGCATACTCATTCTGCGGAGTTCTTCAATCGACCAACCGTAAAATTTTACAGCCGCAGGATTTGCATCAATGATTGACCCTGTATAAGGATCTATAATCAGCATGACGGAGGAGTGTTTTTCAAAAAATGTTTTAAATCGTTGTTCACTTTCTGTCAGTGCATCTTCCTTTTTCTTTTGATCGGTGATGTCAAGCACGAGACCTGCATACCTGACTATCTGCCCTTTGGAATCTTTAACGGGAGTACCTTTGGACAGAAACCAACGAAAAGTGCCATCAGGGTTGAGGACTCTCCACCTACAACTATATTCGCCATTGATTTTGAGGGCTTCCTGAACGGCTTGCTCCACCATTTCCCTGTCCTCCGGGATAATAGTACTGATCCATGCATCATAAGGATTTTCATTGCTGTTAGGCTTGAGCCCGTAAAGTTTCCACACCTCATCCGACAAGGTACTGGTATTGGTGCTCAGGTCATGCTGCCAAAAACCAGCATTGGTTGCCTGCAGAATGAAACGCATCAGATCATTACTTCGAGAGAGTTCATCCTGTACTTTTTGACGTGCAAGCCTTGTTCTCAGCGCGGTAATCCCATACGCCAGATTGTCAGCCAATGTGGTGAGGAACTTGGTTTCTTCTGCATTAAATGCGTTTGAATGGGAAGCATAAATACTCAAAACGCCAAAAACTTCATCGTCTGTTTTCAGAGGAAAACTCATCACTGCAACGTAACCTCGGTCACTTGCCTCTTCTCTCCATGGCTTCATTTGCGGGTCATTGATGATATCGAAGGAGGTTACCGGCTTGCCTGTGCGTATGGCTGTCCCCGTGGTGCCTCGTCCACGATCAATATCATCCCAGGTGATATGCATTGTATTTAGATATCCTTCTTCAAACCCTGCCTGGACAACCGGGCGTACGCTTTTTTCCTTGTCGTGTTCTGCAAAACCAATCCATGCCATTCGGTAACCGCCGATATCTACAACAATATTGCAAATCTTTTGAAGCAGTTCCATTTCATCAGTGCTGTGAATCAGTGCTTCATTGCAACGGGTGGTGGCCCGAAGTATGCGAGTCAGTTTTTCATGCTCTATTGCAAGCTCTCTTTGGTGAACCTCAAGCTCATGGAGCAGCTTGAGCATCTCTTCGGGAGAGGAGAGAGGGCTTAGTGCCGAGACGCCTGTGCTGAGATGTTTTTGCTCCAGACACTCTACAGCCTTATCGGGTAACTCTTTGGAGGTTGAGAGGTTAATGCTTTTCTGCTTTTTTGCCATGCGGAGGAGCCCCTTGTTAGTACCAAAAATGAAATTGAACCGCTCTGCGACATCTTCGATAGCCAAAACACGCTCTTTAAAAGCAACGTCCGACTTCATCTTCGCGATGAATGCTTTTGCTTGATCTAATGACATGATACTTCGACGATAACTCTATTTCCTTTCCAAAGAATATGTTACAGCCGCCTCAGCATGTATTGCTGTTGTGTCAAAAACCGGTATGCTAACATCTTCCTGTTTGATCAACAGAGGAATTTCGGTGCACCCGAGGATAACACCTTCAGCATGGGTTTCTTTAACAAGGCGGTTGATAATTTGTATAAAGTGCTCCCTGGATGCCTTATTAAATTTTTCGGCGCACAATTCATCAAAAATAACGGTGTTGATATACTCCCGTTCGGCCTGATCGGGAACAATAACGTTAAGGCCGTACCTCTTTTCAAGCCGGTCGCGGTAAAAATTGCTCTCCATCGTGTATTTCGTGCCAAGCAGTATGACGGATTTAAGCCCTCTCTCTTTAATCTTTTTTCCCGTTGCGTCAGCAATGTGCAAAACAGGAATTTTTACCTTATTCTCAATCTCCTCAGCACTTGAGTTCATGGTGTTCGAAGCTATTACAATAAAATCCGCGCCTCCGTTTTTAAGACGCTTAGCGGCGTCAATCATGATTTTTCGCAAAGGCCTCCAATCTCCCTGGTCGGCCAGTCGCTCCTCTTGTGAAAATTCACCAAACTCAATTGAATACATCAGTATCTGCGCAGAATGCAATCCACCAAGTTTTTCACGAACCATTTGATTCATGAGCCGATAATATTCCAGCGATGAAACCCAACTGACTCCGCCAATAATGCCAATTGTTTTAATATGCGGCGCGCTTAAGAATTGCCCACCACATTGATTGCCAGCTTTCGCCGTTTTCGCTACTGCAACCGGAGAAAGTGTAGCGCTGCTGATTGCGATAAGCGCGAAAAAAGCAACCGGTAAAGCTTTTATTCTAAAGAATTTGATCATAATTCACAAAAAAACAAATTTACATTTGAAATAGATTGAGCAAAAAAGCGTACAATTTTTACCAACTCCCAAATGAACCACCACAACCACTCTGCTCGTGAACTCATGAAGTCAATGTACGTAAGGATTTTGATGGCAAAAAGGATTTGTTGTATGTTTTATTGCGCGAGCAGTAGCGAGGCGGACTGGTTACAGGCCAAAATAGAAGCCCAAGAACGATGATCGCCAAGAGCCAAACTACCAAAGTGATCAGGCTGATTATACGATCAGCAAGGCGAAACAGATGTCCTTCTGTAGTGATTTCTGTCATTGGTTTTCTCCCCTGTGATATTACACTCACGGAATATATCGAAACGTGATATACTCGTGATTTTTGAGTGTTCAGCAACTTGTGACCGTAGCAGGCTCAAAAAAAATATGTTTTGGTTTTAAAAACAACTGATACTATATTGATATCAATTAGAAAAGAAAAACTGAAAGTACTTGCAAGAAATACTCATTGCGCAATTCGAACACTACCGGCTCTTGCTGCAAAGAGGAAAAAATTGAACAAGCAGTGTTGAAACCATAAACGGAGTAAAAGATGCAACGGCAGATTATCACGATAGATGAAACCAGATGTACCGGTTGCGGCGACTGCATTCCGGGTTGTCCTGAAGGGGCGTTGCAGGTGATTGATGGCAAAGCCCGCCTTATCAGTGACCTGTTTTGCGATGGACTTGGTGCCTGTATCGGTCATTGCCCGACCGGAGCGATGAAAATTGTCAGTCGTGAAGCCGAACCCTACGACGAAAAGCGCGTTATGCACGAAAGCATCGCAAAAGGCGGGCCCAATGTTATTGCGGCTCATTTGCGCCACCTTATCGATCACGGTCAGAACGAATTTGTACAGCAGGCACTTGAATACCTAAAAGAGAAGGGAATTGCCAACCCGCTTGAACATGAAGCGACCCGTGAACCAGTACCTCATCATGCTGCACACACCGGCGGATGCCCGGGCAGCAGGACAATAGATTTCAATACCAAAGGTAAAGCTAATGCAACCGTTGCTACTACACCCGGTGCACCCGCTGCAAGTGCACTTCGCCAGTGGCCGATCCAGCTCCACCTTGTTTCACCACAGGCTCCCTACTTTCAGGGTTCCGATCTTTTGCTTGCAGCCGACTGTGCAGCATTTGCTGTGGGTAATTTTCACGAAAAGTTCATGCGCAACAAAAGCCTTGCCATAGCCTGCCCGAAACTTGATTCGGAGATGGATATCTACGTTGAAAAACTTGCCGCCATGATCGACTTGTCGCAGATCAACACTATCACCGTGGCGATTATGGAGGTGCCCTGCTGTGGTGGCTTGATGACGATTGTGGCCGAAGCGTTAAAGAGGGCTTCGCGCAAGGTTCCGGTTAAGAAGGTGGTGATCAGCCTGCAGGGTGAAACCTTGAGTGAAGAGTGGGTGTGACGAAATTTTGTATTGAAACGAGGCTCTCACGAGAGAGCCTGCTCCTTAACAACAGCAATTATCTTTGAAACAATAAGCCGGAAAAGAGCTATGATGAAAGATGCGATGGGTGGATACCGGGGTACGGCAAGGGAGATCAGCCGAATCATCGTTGAACATCCTGATAATGCGGATGCCTACTGCAACAGAGCCAATGCACTGAGCAGCACCGGTAATTATGCCGGAGCAATTGAGGATTACACTGTAGCCTTGACGATTGGATTGCGCTTCCGCGAAGCAATCACAGCTTACGGTAACCGGGGCATTGCAAGAGTCAACGTTGGCGAGATGGATGGCGCCCTCGAGGACTTCAGTGAAATCATCAAGCGGAAGCCTAACAACAGGCGGTTGCTCTACGCTGCATACAACAGCAGAGCCTCTGTCAAAGAAAAAATTGGCGACAAAGCAGGTGCGGCAGCCGACAAAATGCAGGCATCTATGCTGTAAGAGATTGCTGCCGCTCCTTAAGGATTTCATTCCTTGAACTCCGAAATTCACTGCCCGCAACCAACGATTAATGATAGACCGTAAAACAATTCCGCCCATGACTCTTCGACAGGTACATTGCGTCGTCGGCATGTTTCATCAGTGCAATTTCATTCTCCCCATGTTCAGGCACTATGGCGATGCCGATGCTGCATGAAATAGCAAGGGTATGTTCTTCGATATAAAAAATGGTTTCTCCAAAGTTCTGCGGATTTTCTCAGCAACGGATTCAGCATTCGACAGGGCATCAATCTGCGGCAGCAACACCACAAATTTATCACCTCCCAGACGTGCCAGTGTATCGCTGCTTCTCTGCAGAACTGCGAGCGTACGGTTTGCCACCTCCTTGAGCGGCAAAGCAGAGAGCGCAGCGGGGCCCGATCTTATCCTGCAGGCGGGTGCGTAGCGAGAGGGAGACTCAGTTGCACGGTGGTTCCTTGCATTGGGGTGCTTGTAACGTTTAACTGACCATGCATTTCTTTGATGATGCCGGATGATATCGACAGTCCAAGTCCGGTACCTTTTCCTGATTCTTTGGTTGTAAAAAAGGGCTGGAGAATATAGTCGATGTTTTGCCGGCTGATGCCGATGCCGTTATCGGCAATGCTGATGATAACGCTCTCTTTCTGGCGCTTCGCCTGGAGGTGTATGTACATTTCCGTTCCAGGCTCTATGCCCTGTTGCCTTTTTTCTTCAATGGCGTCTATGGAGTTGCGAATGAGGTTGAGGATTACCTGTTCCATTTTATAGAGGTTGCCTTTGACCGGCAACTCTTCCGGGTCGCAATGGAAGGTGAGCTCTATTGATTTTTTTGTGCACTCTCTTGAGGTGAGGGTGTGGGCTGAGTGTATAGGCTCTTTGCAGTCGAACCGGGTTGTTACGCATTTTTGGTCTTTGCTGGCGAAGTGCAGGATGTTATCGACGATGGTTTGCAACCTTGCGATGTTTTGTACTATTTTTTGTGCTTGTTTGGTTACGGTGTTTTTGATATCGAGGCTGTCACTTTTGGCTTTTTCAAGCATTTTATCAGCAAGCAGGCTTATGTTGTTGACGGGTTGCGTGATTTCGTGGGCAACGCCTGAGGCCATCTCTCCAAGGGCGATAAGGCTGCTGGTATGCAGTTGCTGGTTTTCGTTGAGTTTATGCAGGGTGATGTCGCGTATGATGAGCTGATATGACTGGAGTGCACCGTAAACACCATGAATCTGCAGTACGGTGATTTCAGCCAGGAAGGTCGCCTCTTCTCTGCCTTTTTTGCATAACAGCTCCAGAGTGCGGATTGAGGCCGCTTTTTCCGGCTCCTCCTGGAGGATGTTTTGCCATTTTTTGGTGTCTCTGGCATGAACAAGGGCGGTAAAGGGTGTTGCGAGTAGCTCTGCCTTCTCTTTGGCATCAAAGAGATGGAGCGCCATTGGTGAAATGCTGGTGATGGTGCCTCGAGTGTCGGTGATGATGATGCCGTCGGTGAGTGCTTCGAGACGTTTTCGTTCGGTGACGTCGATGATAATGCAATAGGTAAGGAGCTTGCCATTGGTCTCAATTTTGTTGCTGTAGACCTCGACATCGCGGAGGGAACCGTCGGCGGTGCGGTGACGGGATGAGGCTTCTTCTATGCTCTGTTGTATCTGTTCGTCTGAGAGTACGATGATCTGATTGACATTCATCTTTTTGAGCTCTTCGACCTTCCATCCATAGAACTCTGCTGCAGCCTGATTGGCATCGATGATTGAGCCTGTTTGAACGTCTATAACCAGCTTTGCAGCGGCATGGCTTTCAAAGAGTTTTCTGAACCGCTCTTCACTCTCTATGAGCGCCTGCTCAGCCTTTTTCTGCTCGTTAATGTCTATACCCACGCCAATCATGTACTCCACCCCATCTATGAGCGCTTTGCTCGCCGTGGTTATATACCAGTGGTATTCCGGGCCTCCATGGTAAAGCACTCTTTCCTCAAAGGGTTCGGGCGGAATATTTTTCTCGATAAGACGCTCAAGTACCGCTCTCCCCTTTTCCCTGTCATCCGGGTGAAGAAGTTCAAGCCCCAGAATACTCTTAAGATCAGAGTCCGAATCTCCGAGGATCGTTTCGCGCAGATAATCGTTACCGCCAACAAACTGCCCATTATGATCGACGATATAAAAAACACCGGGAATACTGTTGATGATTGCCTGGTTGAAGGCTTCCTGACTTTTAAGTTTCTGCTCGATCGCCCTGGTTTCTGTAACATTCTGTACGATAACAAGGATTCGCCAACACTCTTCATTAATGGGATAGAGTGAACTTCGGAGAATCTTGCCATACTGTTCATCTTCAAAAAAAAGCGGTTTGCGTGACACTATAACCTCTTCCACTCTTTGCCTTCTCGTTTTTCGCAACTCGAGCGAAAGGAGATCAAGACCATTCGTGTTAATCAACTCATGCAGGGTTTTACCAACCATATCGCAAAAAGCCTTGTTTGCGGCCAGGATCGTGCAATCACGGTCAAGAAGAAAGACGGGGTCTTGAAAATTGTCGAAGAGGGAGTGTATCGATTTTTCCCACAGCTTTTTTGATTCTTGTAACCCTGCATTCTCCTTTTCGAGCTGCCGCTGGCGGGTGATGTCGGAAAGGGTGAGCAGGCACTCGTGACCGTTCTCTGAGGCGATTGCCTCAAGACGCATGATGCGGCCTGACAAAGATAGCGCAGAAACCTCATCATCCTGGAGCAACAGCTCAAGAGTGAGGTGCTCCTTATGGCTGAACACCCTCTCTATGAATGTGTTGAAACGGATGCGCTCTTTATGGTCAACAAAACGGATAAATCTGTCGCCAATCAGGAGTGTACGATCTCTACCAAGGAGTTTTTCAGCAGTCATGTTCGCCTTGCGTATAGTGCTGTTACATTCCAGAGTCAGATAACCCACCGGGGCGTAGTCGTAAAGATCGGTGTATTGTGTCAGAGCCTCTTCGAGTTGATTCTTTGCATGCTGGAGCTCTTCTTTCTGGCTCTCAAGCTCAATCTGATGAATCGAGAGTTCTTGCACAACACGCCGCAACTCCACTTCCGAACAGAGAATATCGGGAGCAAACCCGCTTTTCAAAAAGCGCTCTCCGGCCCGTTTTTGTAACTCTGAGCTATTTTTATCCTCTTTCATAACAATCAGTTCCCAGTTATGTAAACCCCTGTGACACTCTGTAGTGTGCAGTTTCGTAACGCACTGTCCATAACACCGCCTGAACGCTAACTTAATACTCAAATATGATTTTTTAAAATAAAAGAGCCAGAATGGCGCCCTGGAAGACTTCAGCGAAATCATCAAGAGAAAGCCGTTGATGCTTCAAAAGGTCGACTCCCTGTTCCGGGGTGGTTTACCTCAATCCGGAAGCTGATAGCCTTTTTCGCGAAACAGGCGGAGCATGGCATCAACTACTTCCGGGTCGAATAAGCTTCCACGGTGTGTCTCAATCTCACTAATGGCAGCTTCAATGCCTAAGGAAGCTCGGTAAATTCTATTTGAGGCCATGGCTTCAAGCACATCGGCTACGGCAAGTATGCGAGATTCAGGCAGTGTATTTTCGCCTTTCAAGCCCTGCGGATAGCCGCTGCCATCCATACGCTCGTGGTGTTCCCGGATAATTTCTGCAATCGGCAGAGGGAACTCGACATCACGGAGGATTTGATAGCCTTGTTCAGCATGGGTCTTGACGAGCTCAAACTCTATTGCTGACAATTTGCCTGGTTTGGAAAGTATCTCGGAAGGTATGCTAATTTTACCAATGTCGTGCACCATTCCGATGAGCAGCAGAGTGCTGCATTTCTCTTCGCTCCACCCCATTTCCCGTGCTATATCCGCCGAGATCTTACCAACACGCAACTCATGACCTGCAGTGTAGGGATCATGGGCTTCCACGACCTTTGCTACAGCATGGAGCGTGCTCTGCATTGCGCATTCCAACTGTTTTACATAACTCAATATCTTTTGTTCTGCATCTTTTTGTGCTATGATGGCAAGGACTAGCTCAGCCGCCCGCTTTTCCTTTTCTTCATTTTGAAAGGCAAGTTCCTTATTGGCAAGGACTAGCTCCAAAGCCTGCCGGGTATCGCTGATATCAGTGAGCGAGAGGAGGAACTCATGCGGATTATCGCTGATGATGGCGTCTAACCGAAGCGTTCGCTGAAGTATGGTGGGCGTTGTCGTGAGGCCATGGTTTTCAATCATAATTTCACAGTGTTCCTGCGTTCTGCTCTGGAACACCCTTTCTAACATTCTGTTAAAGGCTGGGAGGTCTCGCTGGACAATAAATCGGCCAAATCCCACCCCACCCCCTTGGAGATGAGATCTTTCAACAGAGAGCATTCTTGCAATGGCATGATTGGCCTCCCGTATCGTGCCGTCTCGAGCAAGCGTCAGATAGCCGACCGGCGCAAAATTGTAGAAATTGATGTAGCGATTATGTTCCCTCTCTATTTCATCCCTTGAATCCTGAAGCGTTTCGTTCTGCATCTCAAGCTCAATCTGGTGAATCGAGAGTTCTTGCACTATACGTAGCAACTCTTCTTTCGAGCGGAGAATATCAGTAGTGACACCGCTTTTTTTCAGTCGCTCCTCAGCCCGTTTTCGTAACTCTGAGGGATTGTTGTTCATTTTCATAACAGTCTGTTCCCGTTTATGTAAACCTCCTTGGTACTCAGTCGTGGGCCGTTTCGTCATTCACTGCACGCAGCCAACGATTAATGATAAACCGTAAAACAATTCCGCCCATGATTCTTCGACAGGTACATTGCGTCGTCGGCATGTTTCATCAGTGCAATTTCATTCTCCCCATGTTCAGGCACTATTGCGATACCGATGCTGCATGAAATAGCAAGGGTATG
>CAILXB010000308.1 GCA_903838025.1 uncultured Chlorobiaceae bacterium | reverse complement strand
CACTGCAAGAGTTGTACCTTGAAGAATCAAGACGTGGGAGGGATGACAACCAGACAAAGATCGTAACCTACAAAGTGCTGAAAAATAACTGGTTCGTCATTTCAGGGTATAATCACAGGAATATCTTTTACCAAAAAACTATTCTGAACAATAATCAATTCAAGTCTTTTTATTTCGAGTATCCTGAAAGCAAGAGAAAGATTTACGATCCGATTACCAATCATCTTGCAAGGTCATTTAAAGGCTAACGGTTTTTACTCTGTGTACGTGTAGAGCGAACAGGGCGAAGCGAAACTCACTCAAGCGGGCATTGCACCGTAGCGGCTACACCGTCCGGCGAATTTAAACATTGGGTATCTTCTTTATGGACGAAGGAGAGCTGATATATCTCAAAAGGGATTATGACACGGGGTAAAGGGCACCCACAAGGGGCGCCCCTACGGATGATTTGGATTGTGATGACATGCCTGCGTGCTCTGGGTATCGCCCATTGCATGATGTGATCAAAATGGATTGCAATACCAATGACTGGCACCCACGATGGGTCGGGATTGTGGGGATACGCCATGCCGTCTCCCTGCGGGGTATGGGGGAATTTATGGTACATTCACTATCGTCTCTTTTTGTTGAACGGTTGCAGGGAATTATCCGGTAGTGCTGTATGGACGTCAATTTGCCTCTTAAAATTATTGGCCTGGGTCGATATCTTCCTTCTCGCGTTGTTTTGAGTTCTGAGCTTGAGAGTCTTTATGCTTTGCCTGCCGGTTGGGTGGAGCGGCGTAACGGGGTGCGTGAACGGCGGTGGGTTACGACCGAAACTGCTTCCTTCATGGCGGCGGAGGCTGCGCGTGAGGCGCTTGATGAGGCGGGGCTCAGGCCCGACCAGCTCAGTCTTATTATTAATGCTTCGGGTACGGCTGAACAGGCGATTCCTGATACTGGTGCGTTGATTCAGCGTCAGCTTGGCCTTGGCCGATCGGGGATTCCTGCCATGAGTGTGCACACGACCTGCCTCAGTTGTATCACCGCTCTTGAGGTGGCCGCAACCTTCCTCACTACCGGGCGTTATACCACCATTCTTATTGTCAGTTCCGATATCTCTTCGTGCGGTATCAATCCGAAAGAGCCCGAATCGGCTACGCTGGTGGGTGATGCGGCGGCGGCTCTGGTTGTTACCCGTTCCGGCCAGGATGAGCGTTCTGCCATTCATTATGCCCATTTCAAAACCTATGGTGATGGAGCCTCTTTTACCTCCATAAGGGGAGGAGGATCGGCGCGTCATCCTGCCAAAGCTGACCACAACCCGTATGATGACCTTTTCCGGATGGATGGCCCGGCGGTGCTTCGCATGGTGCGGAGCCTGGATGAAGCCTTTCTTGAGGAGCTTTATGCGGGCCTTTCAACAAGCCTGGCTGATATTGATCTTGTGGTTCCCCACCAGTCGAGTAAGGTGGGTTTGCTCCTTCTTCAGCGCTACGGGTGGCCGGAGGCAAAAATCATGCACACCCTCGAATGGCTTGGTAACTGTGTGGCCGCCTCCATTCCTGCCACCCTCTACCAGGCGGTGCGTGATGGCACTCTCCAGCGCGGCCAGAAGTTTCTGCTTGTCGGTACGGGTGCTGGGCTCTCCATTGGCGGGCTGGTTATGACCTATTGATACTGTTGATTGACCGCTGTCGTCAAGAGTGTTTGCCAATTTTAGAACGAACCGTTATTTTTTTCTATGAACAACAATATTTCACAGCTCTCCCCCCGGGAGGTTTGGTGCAATTTCCATCTTTTGACCCGGATTCCCCGACCCTCCGGAAGTGAGGAGAAGATCAGGGAGTTCATGGTCGGGTTTGGCAGAAAGCTTGGGCTGGAGAGTATGGTGGATGAGGTTGGCAATGTGATTATCCGCAAGCCTGCTTCGCCGGGTATGGAAGATCGCCGAGGAGTGATTTTGCAGAGCCATCTTGATATGGTGCCGCAAAAGAATCTCGACAAGCTCCACGATTTTGCTATAGATCCGATTGAAACCGTTCTTGATGGTGAGTGGGTGCGGGCCAATGGTACAACCCTTGGTGCCGATAACGGTATGGGCGTTGCTGCGACGATGGCGGTGCTTGAATCACGGGAGTTGCAGCATGGCCCTCTCGAAGCGCTCTTTACCAGCAATGAGGAGAGCGGCATGACGGGAGCTTTCGGACTCAAACATGGCATTCTCAGGGGGGATATTCTTTTGAATCTCGATTCGGAAGATGAGGGAGAGCTTTGTATCGGATGTGCCGGTGGCAGTAACGGGAGGGTCAGTTTTGCCTGTCGCGAAGAGGCGCTGCAGGGTGAGTGGAAGGCTTTCATGGTCAGGGTGACCGGCTTGAAGGGTGGCCACAGCGGTCTGGATATTCAGTTGGGCCGTGGCAATGCCAACAAGATCATGAACCGTATTCTCTATGATGGGCATCTGCACCACGGGTTGCGTCTCGCCTCCATTGACGGAGGAAGTCTCCGTAACGCCATTCCGCGTGAATCGTTTGCCCTTGTGGCTCTTCCGGGCCCGATGGTGCAGCCTTTCCTTACGAGCCTCTCTCTCCTCACCGCCACCCTCAAAGAGGAACTCTCGGTAGTTGAGCCAACTCTGACTATTGAGGCGGTTCCGGCATCTCTGCCTGAGTCGGTGCTTGAGGAGTCTGTTGTTGTGCGGCTCCTGCGTGCGCTCTACGGCTGCCCGAACGGGGTGATGCGCATGAGCAGCGAGATGGCGGGTCTGGTTGAAACTTCCAATAACCTTGCCATGGTGCAATCCGGCAACGGCGTTGTTACCGTTGAGATGTTGTTGCGCAGTTCGGTTGATTCTGCCAAAGCGGATTTGGAGGTGATGATCAAAAGCCTCTTCGACCTGGCCGGGGCCGATACGCTCTTTGATGGCCGCTATCCCGGCTGGAAGCCCGATCCCGAATCCTCAATTTTGAAGATCATGCGGGAGGTTTATCAAACAACATTCAAAAAAAACGCCGAGATACGTGCGGTTCATGCCGGTCTTGAGTGCGGGATTCTTGGCCGCACCTACCCCGATTGGGAGATGATCTCTTTTGGCCCCACCATTCGTTTTCCTCACTCTCCGGATGAAAAAGTCAATATCCCCTCCGTTCAGAAATTCTGGGAGTTCCTTGTTGCAACGCTTCGCAGTATACCGGTGAGTTGACATCCTCCTCGCCCTAAAGGACGAGGATTCCTACTGCGTCAGACACCCCGTGGTGCTGATCGCTTCGGCGAGTTCCTGTTGCTGATGGCCTTGGAGCACCATTCACTTGACAGGCTGAAAGGGCATGTCCTGCCCT
>CAILXB010000307.1 GCA_903838025.1 uncultured Chlorobiaceae bacterium | reverse complement strand
CTCGAAGGTCTTTGAAATGAACAATATCGAGGTGCCGAAGCAGTGGTCGCAGGTGGCTGCTGATATTCTGGCGCAGAAGTATTTTCGTAAAACCGGTATTCCCCTCTATGATGCAGAGGGAGTTGCTCTCATTGACAGCGAAGGCAATCCGGTAACCGGCAGTGAGCACTCGATTCGCCAGGTGGTGCATCGCATGGCGGGTTGCTGGAAGGATTGGGGTGAAAAGAACCGTTATTTCGATACGCCGGATGATGCTGCGGCTTTTTATGATGAGGTGGCGTTCATGATGCTCAAGCAGATGGCCGCTCCCAATTCGCCGCAGTGGTTCAATACGGGACTTAATTTTGCCTATGGTACGACCGGCCCGGCTCAGGGCCATTTTTATGTTGATCCCCAGAGCGGTGAGGTAAAGGAGTCGGAGGATGCCTACGGTCGTCCCCAGGCTCATGCCTGTTTTATCCAGTCGGTCAGTGACGATCTGGTCAATGAAGGGGGCATTTTTGATTTGGCGATTCGTGAGGCGAGGGTCTTCAAGTTTGGCAGTGGCTCGGGCACCAACTACTCCAATCTTCGTTCGGGCGGGGAGAAGCTGAGCGGCGGCGGAAGTTCGTCGGGCCTGATGAGTTTTTTGAAGATTTTTGATTCGGCAGCGGGGGCTATCAAGTCGGGCGGGACGACACGCCGTGCTGCCAAGATGGTCATTGTTGATATTGATCATCCTGATGTTGAAAAATTTATTGAGTGGAAGGCGAAGGAGGAGGACAAGGTGGCTTCGCTGGTGGCCGGTTCGAGAATTTGTTCCCGTTTTCTGCAGGCAATTGTTGAAGAGGCTCTCGCCAATGGTGCTGACCGCAAGACGAATCCCCGTCTGCACCGCCTGATACAGAATGCGCTCAGCCGTGCGGTGCCGATGAGCTATATCCTCCGTGTGCTTGCCCTTGTTGAGCAGGGCTACACCTCGCTTGATTTTGAAGAGTATAACTCCAATTACGAGTCGGAAGCCTATCAGACTGTTGGTGGGCAGAATTCGAACAATACCGTCCGCATGACCAACGAGTTCATGAAGGCGGTCGAAAATGACGATATCTGGCCGCTTCGTGAGCGCACAACCGGCAAGATTGCAAGAGCGGTCAAGGCGCGTGATTTGTGGGAGAAAATTTTGCTCAGTGCATGGAAATGTGCCGATCCGGGTTTGCAGTTCGATACCACCATTAACGAGTGGCACACTTGCCCCAAAAGTGGACGCATCAATGCGAGCAACCCCTGTTCGGAATATATGTTCCTTGACGATACGGCCTGTAATCTGGCCAGTCTGAACCTGATTCATTTTATTGACGAAGCTTCGGGCAAGATGAAGGTGCGGGAGTTGCGTCATGCTTCGAGCCTTTGGACCATCGTGCTTGAAATTTCTGTCCTTATGGCCCATTTTCCTTCGAAGGAGATTGCACGGCTCAGTTACGAGTTCAGAACCCTTGGCCTCGGCTTTGCCAATCTTGGTACGGTGCTGATGGTCTTCGGTATTCCCTACGATTCGCCCAAGGCGCTTGCCCTGGCGGGTGCAATATCGGCTGTTATGACCGGTCAGGCTTATGTAACCTCGGCGGAGATGGCCCGTGATCTCGGT